>CAZMMO010000139.1:0-5998 GCA_964567365.1 uncultured Rhodanobacteraceae bacterium
GCCCTCGACCTTGTCCTGCCAGCTCGAACGCGCGGTCAGGATCAGGATCGGATAGGCATGCTTCTCCTCGCGCAACGCGCGCACCAGGTCCATGCCCGACATCTTGGGCAGGCCGAGATCGACGATGGCAAGATCGAACGGCACCTCCCGACCCAGGTACAGGCCTTCCTCGCCGTCTTTTGCCGTGTCCACGGCAAAACCGTCACGCTTCAGTCGCGCGGCCAGCGTTTCGCGCAACGGCGCCTCGTCCTCCACCAGCAGGATACGCATCAGTGAGTCTCCTCGGAATCGTTCTCGACAGAGTGGGTTTGACGGGACCGTATCGGCACTACCCGGACATGCCCGTCCGGAGTCAGTATCTTGATACGGTACTCGATCGTATTGCCGAACCGGCGCTGACTGGCGCGCAGCACCTTGCCATGGGTCCGGTTCTGGACCACGGCCACCGCCTGCTCCAGCGTGAGCACCGAGGCAACAGACGACTGCCCGCGCGACGGCGCCGATCCGGTCGTGGCCTGCGGCGTCTGGCACCAGGCCGCAGCGGCCAGGCACAACAACACCGTTGCCAGCACGGCGCTTCCGAAAAACAGCTTGTGCCTGCGGCCGTTCATCGCCCCATGATGCCGTTCAGGTTTGAATTCGTGCTGAACCCGGTCCATGTCCCGCTCCTCAGGCAGCGGCGTGCAGGGGTTGCACGGTCGCCAGGGCCCGTTCGACGAGCGTCCAGTCGGCGCCCTCCCGATGCATGCCCTCGCCGAGGGTGCGGCGGAAACGGCGCGCGCCGGGCCGGCCCTGGAACAGGCCCAGGACATGCCGGCCGATGTGCTTGAGCGGCGTGCCGCGGGCCATTTCGGACTCGACGTGGGGACGCAGGCGGCGCAATACCTGCTCGCGGGTGGGCAACGGCGTGCCCCACAGGGCATGCTCCAGCTCGGCCAGGATCCAGGGATCGCGGTAGGCCGCGCGTCCCAGCATCACGCCATCGACCGCCCGCAGATGCCCACGCACCGCCGCCACGTCGGCGATGCCGCCGTTGATGACGACCACCAGCTGCGGGAATTCGCGCTTGAGGCTGTACACGCGTTCGTAATCGAGCGGCGGGACCTCGCGGTTCTCCTTCGGCGACAGGCCCTCGAGCCAGGCCTTGCGCGCGTGCACCTCGAGCACGCCCACGCCGGCCTCGCACATGGCCTCGGTGAAACGCCGCAGGTCGGCCCAGGCGTCCTGGTCGTCCACGCCGATGCGGCACTTCACCGTCACCTCCACGTCGACGGCCGCGCGCATGGCGCGCACACACTCGCCCACCAGCGCCGGTTCGCGCATCAGGCAGGCGCCGAAGCGCCCCGACTGCACGCGGTCGGACGGGCAGCCCACGTTGAGGTTGATCTCGTCGTAACCGGCCGCGGCACCGTAACACGCCGCCTGCGCCAGCTCGATCGGATCGCTGCCACCCAGTTGCAGGGCCAGCGGATGCTCGCCGCCGTGGCGCAACAGGCGGCCGCGGTCGCCGTGCACCAGGGCGGCAGCGGTGACCATCTCCGAGTACAATCGGGCATGCGGTGACAACAGGCGATGAAAACGACGACAGTGGCGGTCGGTCCAGTCCATCATCGGCGCCACGCACAAACGCCAGTCGTCCCCGCCCTTTCCGACAGGCTTTCCGTCATCGATGCCGGCATCGGCAGGAATCGGTGTCGAATCGGCGCGCATGGTCTGGTCGAAAGTTCTTGCAGGAAACTTGGCAGTTTACAGCATGTTGCCGAGGCGGCATGCCTCCATTCCGAAGCCCCACAGACAACTCCCCATGGTCAACCTGGTCAGCGCACGCGTTCTCGACGTCCATCATTGGAACGACAAGCTCTTCAGCTTCCGCACCACCCGCGATCCCGGCCTGCGTTTCGACAGCGGCCACTTCGTGATGATCGGCCTGGAGGTGGACGGCAAACCCCTGCTGCGCGCCTATTCCATCGCCAGCGCGCACTATGAGGAACATCTCGAGTTCCTGTCGGTGAAAGTGCCCGGCGGCCCCCTCACCTCGCGCCTGCAGCACATCCGGCCGGGCCAGCCGATCATCGTCAGCCGCAAGCCCACCGGCACCCTGGTGCTGGGCGACCTCAAGCCCGGCAAGCGCCTGTACCTGCTGGCCACCGGCACCGGCCTGGCGCCGTTCCTGAGCATCGTGCGCGATCCGGAAACCTACGCGCGGTTCGAAAAGGTGATCCTGTGCCACGGCGTGCGCCGGGTCAGCGACCTGGCCTACGCCGACTACCTCACCCACGAACTGCCGCGGCACGAATACCTGGGCGAGATGGTGCGCGAACAACTCCTCTATTACCCGACGGTGACGCGCGAGCCGTTCCGTCACCGCGGTCGCATCACCGACGCCATCGTCGACGGCACGCTGTGCGCGCGCACCGGCCTGCCGCCGCTGGACCCGGCCACCGACCGCGCCATGATCTGCGGCAGCCCGGAGATGCTCGAGGACACCCGCACCCTGCTCGAGGGACGCGGCTTCCGCATCTCGCCGCGCACGCGCCAGCCGGGCGACTACGTCATCGAACGCGCCTTCGTGGACTCGTAGGGACGCATCCGCACGTAGGGCGGGCACTGCCCGCCGAATGGCCTGCATGGCTGTAGGAGCGCACCCGGGCGCGACGGGCTCAGGACTCATGGAACGCTGAAGCGTAGGCCGGCCGCGGCAAGCATCAGATCCTCTACGGGCGCGATGGGCTCAAGGCTCATGGAACGCTGAGGCTGTCGCGCCCGGGTGCGCTCCTACATGAGGCTGCCTGCGCGATGACGGTTGTCCCCTGTGCCGATCGCCACTTGCGCCCTCCGCCGGTGCGGGCAACACTCGTCGGACATTCGCAGCGGACAGCTTCCATGCCCGTCCTCGACATCGTCCTGTACGTGGTCGCCGCCGTGCTGGTGCTGGGCGGACTGGCTGGCGCCATCCTGCCCATCCTGCCCGGCATCCCGATGATCTTCGGCGGGCTGTGGCTGGCCGCCTGGGTGGACGGCTACCAGCATGCCGGATGGTGGACGCTGATCATCATCGCCATCCTCGGCCTGATCGCCATGGCGCTGGACTTCGTGGCCGGAGCCTTCGGCGCCAAGCGCGTCGGTGCCAGCCGGATGGCCATCTGGGGAGCGTTCCTGGGCACCGTCGTGGGCATGTTCTTCGGCTTCGTCGGCATCGTCGTCGGGCCGTTCCTGGGCGCGCTCGCGGGCGAGCTGGCCAACGGCAACAGCGTGCTGCGCTCGACCCATGTCAGCGTGGGCACCTGGGTCGGCATGCTGCTGGGCACGCTGGCCAAGCTGGTGCTGTCGTTCATGATGATCGGCGTGTACCTGGTCGCGCTGTGGTGGTAGCGCGCCGGGCGTTCACGACGATCCGGAACGCGTCTTCCGCCAGCTCCCGGTCCAGACCAGCCAGCCCAGCATCACGCCCGCGCTGGCGCCGATGAACTCGCACACCACGCGCATGCCCAGCGTGTCCGGATCGTGGATGGGCGCCAGCACGCGTGCGATGGTGACCGGCGATTCCATCGGCACGACGCCCATGTACAGCAAATGCCAGACGTCCACGCTGGCCGTGATCAGCATGGTGGCCAGCCACGCCCAGCCGATCTCGGCGGCGTGACTCCAATGGTGCCGCCGGCCCCAGGCATGCACCGGCCCCAGCACCAGCACGCCGGCCACGAACGAGATCAGCGCGGCCAGCACCACGCCCCATGGGCCGTACGGCAAGAACGCCAGATTCAATCAGAGCCCCCTATGCATCGTCGCGATACACGCCGACCCGGAAACCGCCATCGGCATCCACGCCGACATGCACGCTCATGGGTTGGCAACATACCGGGCAATCCTCGATGTACGACTGCGATCCCGCCGAGATATCGACCGCCAGCTCGATCGGCTCCCCGCAGTACGGACAGGTGACCTCGGCCATGTCGAGTCCCGCATTCATGTGTCTTCGTGCTCCGCAGCGCCGATCCACGCTGATCCACTTGAGGCCTCCTCAGGGCGCAGGATCGCACAACAGGTCGAGAAGAGCATCCCTGTCGGCCACGGGCGCGGAACACGTCGTGCCGCGACAGACATGCGCCACGCCGGAACCGTGCGCGGCGAACTGCGCCAGCCCCGGCGGCAGGTCGGTCCCGTCCAGATGCAGCACCTGCGCGCGCGGGTCGGCGCGCGCGGCCGCCACGGCCCATGCCCGCATCCGCCCGTCGCCGTGCAGCACCACCAGCGGAGCCGGATCGAGCCACGTCGCGCACGCCGTGACCAGGCTGGCATGGGCATCCGGATTGCGCTCCAGGTCGGGCCCGGCAAAACGCAGGGCCACCTCGACCGCATCCAGGTATTCCGGCAATGCCAGCAACTGGCCCAACGTCGTCCAGACACGTATCGCCGCGCCCGCCCCCGAAGGCAAGGCATCGTCGGCCAGGCCGCGCGGCCGGTACAGCAGGTCCCCGGCATCGGCGCCGGTCATGGCCAAACCTCCGGCCTGAGTGCGGAAACGCTTCAGCATGACGTCGGCCAGATGCCGGGCCAGGGTGAGCCTGTCCCCGCCGCGCCCCAGGGCCGCCACCGCCAGGGCGGCCTCGGCCAGGCACGCGTAATCGGCCAGGAATCCGGGCTGGTAGGCTTCGCCCTCCCAGGCGCAGGCAAACACCTGGTCGCCATCGATCGCGCGGGCGGCCAGCCGCTCGACGATGGCGACGGCTCGTGTTCCCCATTCGGGCACGTCGAGCAGCAACGCGGCCCGTGCCAGCGCCGTGGCCAGCAAGGCGTTCAAGCGGGTGAGGCACTTGTCGTCGCGCTCGGGGCGCGTGCGTGCCGAGCGCGCCTCGCGCAACCGCGCCAACTCGTCGTCGAAACCGCCCTGCCCGCCATCGACCCGGGCCAGATGCCAGCGCCCTTCGACCTGTGCCGGCCGGTCCAGCCCGTAGGCCGCGGCAAAGGACGGGTAGGCCGCATCGCCAAGGATGCGTCGCACCTCCTGTCGGTCCCACAAATAGAATCCGCCCTCCTCGCCGCCGGCCTCGGCGTTCAGGCTGGTCGCATGGCCACCCTCGGGCAAGGCCAGTTCGGCCTCGATGAATTCGGCGGTCTGCCGTGCCACCCGGCGGTACTCTTCGCTGTGGAAACGCCAGGCCGCTTCGGCATAGATCGCCAGCAGTTGCGCATTGTCGCCCAGCATTTTCTCGAAATGCGGCACCCGCCAGGCGGCATCCACCGTGTAACGGAAGAATCCGCCGCCGACGTGGTCGCGCAAGCCGCCCGCGGCCATCGCGTCGAGCGTGCATGGCAGCATCGACTCCTCACCCCGGGCCAGCAGAAAGGCCAGCGCCGGGCACTGCGGAAATTTCGGGCCGGCGCCGAAACCGCCATGCTCCGCATCGAAGCCCGACGCCAGATGATCCTGCAAGACCTCGGCCACCTGCGCTTCCGGCACGGCTCCGGCCTGACCCGCGCCGCTGTCCAGCTGCTCGGCCAGCAACTGCCGCAACCGGCGGCCCTGCTGCACCAGGTCGGAACGATGCTCGCGCCAGGCGACGGCCACGCGTTCCAGCAAAACCGCAAAGCCGGGCAGCCCGTAACGCGACTGCAGCGGGAAATAGGTGCCGGCGAAGAACGGCGTCAAGGTCTCCGGCTCGAGGAACACCGACAGCGGCCAGCCGCCGCCGCGTCCGGTGAGCGCCTGGTGCGCCACCTGCAGCACCTGGTCGAGGTCGGGCCGCTCCTCGCGGTCCACCTTGATGCTGACGAAATCCGCGTTGAGCCGCTCGGCCACCTCGCGATCGCTGAACGCCTCGCGCGCCATCACGTGGCACCAGTGGCAGGCCGAATAGCCCACCGACACGAACAGCGGCTTGTCCTCGCGCCGCGCCAATGCCAGCGCATCTTCGTTCCACGGCCGCCAGTCCACGGGATTGTTCGCGTGGGCACGCAGGTACGGACTTCTTTCCCGGGCGAGTGCGTTGGTCATCGG
>CAZMMO010000140.1:0-5997 GCA_964567365.1 uncultured Rhodanobacteraceae bacterium
CTCGCTTTACGCGAGGTGGTGCAAGGCCAGGTACTCCTCGCTTTGCATTTCGATCAGGCGCGATTCGGTGCGGGCGAATTCGGCGCGCAGGCGGTCGCCCTCGTACAGGTCCACGATGGGGGCGGCGGCCGACAGCACCAGCTTGACGCGGCGGTCGTAGAATTCGTCGACCAGATGGATGAAGCGGCGCGCCGGGTCGTGGTTCCCGGGCGTGAACACGGGCACGTGGGACAGGATGACCGCGGGGTAGCGGCGTGCCAGTTCGATGTAGTCGGCTGCCGCGCGCGGGCCGTCGCACAGGGCGTCGAATTCGAACCAGGCGATGTTGTCGGCGCGCCGGGTCACGGCAATGGGACGGTCGTGGATGTCCAGCGACCCGCCCTCGATCACCGTGCCGCGCGCATAGTCGCGGAAAATGCGTGCCAGCGCCTGCCGTGCCCGTGGCCCCGGCGGCACCTGATAGATGGCGGCCTGCTCGAGCGTGCGCAGGCGCCAGTCGTGCCGCGAGTCCAGCTCGCACACCCGGCAGTGCGCCTCGAGCATGGCAATGGCGGGCTCGAAGCGCGCGCGTTGCAGGCCATCCCGGTACAGCTCGGCCGGCGGCGTGTTGGAGGTGGTCACCAGCACCACGTCATTGGCGAACAGGCCGCGCAGCAATCCGGACAGGATCATGGCGTCGCCGATGTCCTCGACCAGGAACTCGTCCAGGCACAGCACGCGTGCGCGCCGCGCGATGCCGGCGGCCACTTCCGGCAAGGGGTCGCTGTGGTGCGCCAGCGCCTTGAGCCCTTCGTGCACCTCGCCCATGAAGCGGTGGAAGTGCCGGCGCAGGGCCATGCCGGGCGGCAGGCTGGCCACGAACAGGTCCATCAGGAAGGTCTTGCCGCGTCCGACCCGGCCCCACAGGTACAGGCCTTGCGGGGCCGCGCCGGCCGGCTCGCCCAGCCAGGATTTCAGCCGCCCGAACAGGCCGTCCGCGTGCCGCGGGCGGGCCAGCAGGTGATGATGCAACTGGTCCAGCGCCTGCAGGGCGGGGGCCTGGGCCGGATCGTTTTCCCAGCGCTGCGCCGCCACCCCGTCGCGGTAGCGCGCGGCAGGGGAAAGGGAGCCGGTGGCGTCGTTCAACCCGTGCGCTCCGGGGGCAACCAGGGGCGCACGGCGTTTTTCACCACGCCGCGCAGGTCCAGCAGGCGGCGGTGGAAAAAGTGGCTGGTGTCGGGCATGCGCACCAGGGTGGGCGGGTGGTCGAGCTCTTCCACCCAGGCGAATACGGCCTCGGGATCGACCACCTCGTCGCTCTCGCCCTGGACTACCAGCCACGGGCCATCGGGCAGATCGAGGGCGCTGAAGTCGTAGCTGCGATCCACCGGCGGCGCCACCGTGATCAGCGCGGCGGCGCCCAGCCGCACGGCATTGCGCAGGACCACGTAGCTGCCGAAGGAGAACCCGGCCAGCCACAGGACGTCGTCCGGGCGCACGCGGCGTACCCAGTCGGCCACGGCGGCGAGGTCGTCGCTTTCGCCGTTGCCGTCGTCGAAACGGCCTTCCGAGGCTCCGGTACCGCGGAAGTTGAAGCGCACCGTGGCCAGCCCGGACTCGCGCAGCGCGCGTTCGAGCATGGTCACCACCTTGTTGCGCATGGTGCCGCCCTGCTGCGGATGCGGGTGGCAGATCACCGCGCAGCCACGCCGGGCATGGCTGGCGGCGGGCGTGTCCGTGGTGACTTCCAGGCGGCCGGCCGGTCCGGCGAGGGCGAAGCTGGCGGCCTTGTCCGGGAATTGCTCGGGATTGTCGGCGATCACGGTGGCAATCATGTTCGCCATGATAACCGCGGCGGGTGAAAGTTTTGCAGTCCGGCGCGGAATGTCATCAGTCGACGGTGGCCGCGGGCCCGTTTTGCCCCGTCCCGCCTAGCGCTCGGCGGGCATGTGGCCGCGTTCGCGCCGGTCCCGCCGCAATCGGGTTCCGATGCGGGCGCGAGGGCGCCGGCGACGGGCCGTATGCGTCACAATGGGGGAAATTTTTCGGCAATCGGCATGAATTATCTGGCCCACGCCCTGCTGGCTGGCGGCGATCCCGACCTGGAGGTGGGCGGGGTTTTGGGCGACTTCGTGCGCGGTCGGCCCGATCCGGCGTTGCCGCCGCGGCTGCGTGCGGGGATCCTCCTGCACCGGACCGTCGACAGCTACACCGACCGGCACGCCGAAGTGTGCGCGGCACGGGCCCGCTTCGATCCGCCCTGGCGGCGCTATGCCGGCATCCTGCTGGACGTGTGGTTCGACCATTGCCTGGCGCGCGATTTCGCCGCCTGGTCGGCGCTGCCGCTGGACCGGTTTTCCCTGCGCCTGCGCCGGCGTCTGCAGGCCCGCGACCCGTGGCTGCCGCCGGCGTTGCGACGTTTTGCCGCGTACATGCGGGTCCACGACCTGCCGGCGGGCTATGCCGACGCGGACCAGGTGGGGCAGGCGCTGGCGGGAATCGGCCGGCGCCTGAAACGACCCAATCCGCTGGCCCGGGCCCTGCCGGTGTTGCAGGACAGGGATGCGTTGCTGCAGCGGCATTTTGCCGCGTTTTTTCCGGACCTGATCCGCCGTGCGGAACGGTGGCGCGAGACCGAAATGCCACCCGCGGAACGCGGGTTCCGGGGACCGGCATGAAAAAATGCCGCCCGGGGAAGGCGGCACTTTTCGTGGGTGGCGGTATCGCCGCGCGATTATTTCGATTGCGACACGATCCATTTGACCGTGTTGGCCACCTGCTCGTCGGTCAACGCCGGATTGCCGCCCTTGGCCGGCATGTGGTTGCCGTCGGGGCCGGTATAGCCGTCGATGGCGTGCTTGATCAGCGTGGGGATGCCCTCGGCG
Source organism: uncultured Rhodanobacteraceae bacterium (assembly GCA_964567365.1). Lineage (GTDB taxonomy): Bacteria > Pseudomonadota > Gammaproteobacteria > Xanthomonadales > Rhodanobacteraceae > Oleiagrimonas. The sequence goes on from CAZMMO010000140.1 coordinate 2,865, forward strand.
ATGCGCGGCGCCCATTCGGCCTTGTCGCCCAGCTGCGGCGCGCCGGTGGCGGGGGTGGTGTGGCAGGTGGTGCACAACTTGTCGAAGATGGTCTTGCCATCGGTGGTGCCGCCGTAGGCCACCTTGGAAGCGGCCGCCTTGGCCGCGGCGGCCTTGGCGGCGGCCATGGCCGCGCGGCCGGTGTCGCCGGCGTACACGTTGGCGATCGGAGCCAGGCGCTGCTGGGTGGATTCGGCCGCGGCATGGGCCACGTCGTCGGGCTGCCGATGGTAGATGTAGCTGGCGGCCGCGAGCAGGCAAGCGGCAAAAAGGGCCAGGAAACCGATGACGAGAGAGAACTGGCGGGCAAACTCTTTGTCGGACTTGCTCATGTAGCTACGGCTCACAGCATGTACCCCGGTGACCTCGAAAATGGCCGGGAAGCTGCCGGCCCAGCGCTGCACGATGCTTGCAATGTGCAGGATCGGAACGTCTTCGAAGCGAGGGAGTATAGCGTGTCCGCGGGAACCGGATAAAGTAACGGACCGGGGCAGGGACCCTATGCCGCAGGGGCCGATCGGGGGCCCCATCCGGCGTACCCGTGTCTTTCGTCATGTCCCCACCCCTGTCAACTGGCAGTGTTGCGGGGCGTTGTAGTTTCACTAGGCTGTCGCATGCCTGCATTAGGTGCGCGCCGGATTATCGGCACCGGGTGCCGGTACGGGTTTTGCCCCCTTTTTGGGGATTTTTCCAGATTTTCGGAGTTTCTCCATGCCGCGTTGGAAACCGCGTTGGAAAATCGTACTGGTCGTAGTGGTGGTGGTGATCATCATCATCGTGGCGTTCCAGGTCATGCACGGCGGTTCGAAGGCGCGGCGCGGCGCCTCGGCGCGTGGCGGCCAGGACAAGCCGGTACCGGTGACGGTGGTGCCGGTGGTGCAGAAAAGCGTGCCGATCTACCTGACCGCCACCGGCACCGTGCAGGCGCTGCAGACGGTCAGCGTGCATCCGCAGGTGGGCGGGCGCCTGCTCAGCATCAACTTCAAGGAAGGCCAGGAGGTCAAGCAGGGCGACGTGCTGGCCCAGATCGACCCGCGCACCTTCCAGGCCGCCTACGACCAGGCGGTGGCGCGCATGAACAGCGACAAGGCGCAGCTGGCGACGGCGCGCAGCAACCTGTCGCGCACCAAGCAGTTGATCGCCAAGCATTACGTCTCGCAGCAGGACCTCAATACCCAGGCCAATACCGTCAAGCAACTGGAGGCGACGGTGGCGGCCGACAAGGCCAGTGCCGAAAGTGCCCGCATCAACCTGGACTACACCCGGATCCGCGCTCCCATCAGCGGCCTGGCCGGCATCCGCCAGGTGGACCCGGGCAACGTGGTCACCACCACCGACAGCATCGTGGTGCTGACCCACGTGCATCCCATCAACGTGATGTTCGCCCTGCCGGCGCGTGACCTGGACCGGGTGCGGGCGGCGCAGGCCAAGGCCCCGCTGCCGGTGTCGGCGATGGACCGCAGCGACAGCCATGTACTGGCGGCCGATGGCGTGCTCAAGGTGATCAACAACCAGATCGACCCCGACAGCGGCACCTTCACGCTGAAGTCGCAGTTTCCCAACCAGGACACGGAGCTGTGGCCGGGCCAGTTCGTCAACGTGCGGATGAAGGTCGCCACCGTGGAGAACGGCCTGGTCATCCCCACCCAGGCGCTCGAACGCGGTCCCGACGGGGACTATGTCTACCTGCTGCAGAAGGACGACACGGTCCAGATGCAGCCCGTCACCGTGGACGGCAATTCCGACGATACCCACGTGCTGGTCAGCAAGGGTCTGGCGGCCGGCGACAAGGTGGTGACCGAGGGCCAGTTCCGGCTCAAGCCGGGCAGCAAGGTCACCCCGCTCAAGCCCGGCGAGGTGCCGGTGCCGGCGGCGTCGGAGCTGGCCCATCCCGGAAGCAGCTCCGGGGCCCATGCCGGCAGGGGCAGGGCCGCCTCCGGCAAATAGCAAGTACCTGCCGCCGGCATGACGCGCCGGCGGCGACGACATCTTCTTCCGCAGGAACCCGATGGGCATCTCGACTCTCTTCATCCGCCGGCCGATTGCCACTTCCTTGTTGATGGCGGCCGTGTTGCTGCTGGGTATCCTGGGCTATCGCCAGTTGCCGGTGTCGGCCCTGCCGAACGTGTCCGCGCCGACGCTGGTGGTCACCACCAAATACCCGGGCGCCAGCGCGCAGACCGTGGCCACGCTGGTGACCACGCCGCTGGAACGCCAGCTGGGGCAGATTTCGGGCATCACCATGATGAGCTCGGACAGCTCGGCGGGGCTGTCCACCATCGTGCTCACCTTCGCCATGGATCACGACATCGACGTGGCCGCACAGGACGTGCAGTCGGCATTGCGGTCGGCGCGCCTGCCGGGCTCGCTGCCGTATCCGCCGGTGTACAACCGCGTCAACCCGGCCGATGCGCCGATCCTGACCCTGGTGATGACTTCCGACGCCCTGCCGCTGCGCGAGGTCAACCGCTACGCCGATTCCATCCTTGCGCAAAAGCTTTCGCAGGTGGCCGGCGTGGGCCTGGTGTCCATCGCCGGCGACGTGCGCCCGGCGGTGCGCGTGGAGGTCAACCCGGCCAAGCTGGGCAACATGGGCCTGACCCTGGAGGACGTGCGCAGCGCGCTCACCCAGGCCAACGTCAATGCCGCCAAGGGTTCCCTGAACGGCGCCGTGCGCACCTATTCCATCGGCACCAACGACCAGCTCTCCAGCGCCGCCGAATACGCCGACACCATCATCAGCTACAAGGACGGCTCGCCGGTCTACCTCAAGGATGTGGCCGAGGTCGTCAACGGGGTGGAGAACGACCAGCTCGCGGCCTGGGCCAACGGCGAGCCGGCGGTGTTGCTCAACATCCGCCGCCAGCCCGGCGCCAACATCATCCAGACGGTGGAGAGCATCCGCCGCATCCTGCCGCAGTTGCGCAGCGTGCTGCCGGCCTCGGTGCATCTGAAGGTGTTCTCCGACCGCACCGTGACCATCCGCGCCTCGGTGCACGACGTGCAGTTCACGCTGATCCTGACCGTGCTGCTGGTGGTGGCGGTGATCTTCGTGTTCCTGCGCCGCCTGTGGGCCACGGTGATTCCTTCGGTG
>CAZMMO010000141.1:0-5980 GCA_964567365.1 uncultured Rhodanobacteraceae bacterium
CAAGGGTTATTCGGTCTGGTTCGCGCCGAAACGCTTCGGCGCCATTCCGGTGAAGGTGTCACAGGACGGCGGCGGCGACATCACGATGCTGCTGGAAAGCGTCCAGAAACAACCGTGATCCATTTGACAGTAGGAGCGCACCTGGGCGCGACCGGCTCGAGGCTCATTGAACGCTGATGCTGTCGCGCCCGGGTGCGCTCCTACACACGGCCATGGATCAATGAGCCCCGCGCGGCTCAGGCGGCCGCCATCTGCTTGGCGATCGTGCGGTTGACGTGGTGTACGCGATTGTCGGCATCGACATACACGCAGGTGGGCTGAAACTTCTCCAGCTCGGCTTCGGCCAGCTGCACGAAGGCGGCAATGATGATGATGTCGCCCACCTGCGCGCTGCGCGCCGCGCTGCCGTTGACGGAAATGATGCCCGAGCCTTCCTGCGCGCGCAGCGCGTAGGTCACGAAGCGCTGGCCGCTGCTGACGTTCCAGGCATGGATCTGCTCGTATTCGCGGATGCCGGAGGCATCGAGCAGGTCGGCATCGATGGCGATCGAGCCCTCGTAGTGCAGTTCGGCGTGGGTCACCGTGGCGCGATGGATCTTGGCTTTGAGCATGTTCAATTGCATGGTGTGTCCCATGGGGAGCGAGGCATGAGTGCTCCAGTATAACTTCTGCGTGGGGGCGCCCCGTCCCGCACGCGGCCTCGCCGAAGACGCACCCCGACAATCCAGCCACACCTCAGCCAAAGCACCGGACCCGGGTCCCGACCTCTCAAGCAAGACGCACATCGGCGGACCCCGCCCGCTGCGCCACGCTCAACCAAACGGAAGATTGTCGATCAGACGCGTCGTGCCCAGGTGCGCGGCCGCCAGGGCCACCAGATCACCGGTTTCGCCATCGGCGGGTTCGGCCAGATCGCCGGCACGGCGGATGACGGCGTAGTCCACCTCGAAACCGGCGCGCACCAGGCGCGCGGCCGCGGCCTGCTCGACTGCCCGGCGGGCGTGTCCCTGCAGGTACAACTCGCGCATCCGGCGCAAGGTGACGAACAACTGCGGCGCACGCTTGCGCTCGGTCGCCGACAGGTACTGGTTGCGCGAACTCAGGGCCAGGCCGTCGTCCTCGCGCCAGGTCGGCGCGCTGACCACTTTCACCGGCAGGGACAGGTCGCGCACCATGCGCTCGACCACGCGCAGCTGCTGGAAATCCTTCTGCCCGAACACGGCCACGTCCGGCTGCACCAGGTGGAACAGCTTGGACACGACGGTGGCCACGCCCTCGAAATGCCCGGGGCGACACGCACCCTCCAGCAGGTCGGACACGCCGGGCACGCGTACGCACACCGATTGCTCCACTCCGAACGGATACATGACCTCCACCGACGGCGCGAACAGGAGGTCGCACTCGCAGTCGGCCAGCCCGGCCCGGTCGCGGTCCAGACTGCGTGGATAACGCTCGAAATCCTCGCCGGGGCCGAACTGGGTGGGGTTGACGAAGACGCTCGTCACCACCCTCTCGCAGCGCGAACGCGCCACCCTGAGCAGGGCGAAATGGCCGGCATGCAGGTTGCCCATGGTCGGTACCAGGCCCACGGTGCGGCCCTGGCTGCGCCAGTTGCGTATCACGGCCCGCAAGCCGGCGGCGTCGGTCACGGTCTGCATGTCGGCCGGCTCATGAAAAGCTGTGTTCGGCAGCGGGAAAACTGCCGTCGCGGACCGCGTCCGCATACGCGCCGATGGCCTCGGCCACCGAACCCCGGCCGGCCAGGAAATCCTTGCTGAACTTTGGCCGCTTGCCCGGTGTGACGCCCAGCATGTCGTGCAGCACCAGCACCTGGCCGTCGCAATCGGGACCGGCGCCGATGCCGATGACCGGGATGTCCAGTTCGCCGGCGATGCGCGCGGCCAGCCCCGACGGCACGCATTCGAGCACCAGCATGCTGGCGCCGGCCTCGGCCACGGCACGGGCGTCGGCCAGCAGGCGCTCGGCGTCGGCCTGGTCGCGGCCCTGCACCCGGTAGCCGCCGAAACGGTGCACCGACTGCGGGGTCAGGCCCAGGTGCGCGCATACCGGCATGTTGCGGACCACCAGGGCGGCGATCACCTCGCAGACGCGGCCGGCACCCTCGAGCTTGAGCATGGCCGCGCCACCCTCGGCCATGATCCGGGCCCCGGCATCGAGCGCATGCGCCACGTCGCGGTCGCTCATGAACGGCAGGTCGGCCATCAGCAGGGTGGTAGCCAGGCCGCGGGACACCGCCGCGCAGTGGTAGACCACGTCGTCCACGGTCACCGGCAGGGTGCTGGTCCGTCCCTGCACCACCATGCCCAGCGAATCGCCCACCAGCGCCACGTCCACGCCGGCCTCCTCCAGCCGCGCCGCGAAGCTGGCGTCGTAGGCCGTCAGCACGACGATCCGGCGCCCCTCGCGCTTCATCTGCCGCAAGCCGGGCACGGTGACGGGTTTGCGCTCGGCAGCCTGTGCGTACAAGGGAGACCTCCGGAAGACCAGAGCCCGTCATTATCCGGGCAATGGCCGGTGCGACTCAAGCCATCTGGTTGCCCAGCGCCAGGATCTTCTCCGGCTCGCGCAGGAAATTGCCCTGCACGAAATCGACGCCGCAGTCGAACAGGATCGAGGTACTCACGGCATCCTCCACCCATTCGGCCACGGTCTGCTTGCCGTGCTGGCGCGCCTGGTTGCACAGGGTGCCGATCCGGGCGCGGTTTTCGTCGTGCTGCGGCAGGTCGGCCATGAAGCTGCGGTCGATCTTGAGGTAGTCGGCGTCGACGTGCTTGAGGATCTGGAACGAGTTGAGCCCGGAGCCGAATTGCTCCAGGGCGAAGGCCGCGCCCATGGATTTCAATTTGGCCACGAAGGCTGCCGCCGGTTTCAGGCTGGTCAGCACCATGCTTTCGGGCATCTCCAGCACCAGCGATCCCGGCGCCAGGTCGGCCGCGCGCAGCTGTTCCTCGAGCCAGGGCACCAGGGTGGGATCGGACAGGGACTGCGCCCCCAGCTTGACGAACATCACCGCCTGCTGCGGGTCGTCCCGGCGCTGCGCCAGCATGTCGATGGTGCGCCCGATGACCCAGCGGTCGATGGCGGTCATCAGGCCGTTGCGTTCGGCCACGGGCAGGAAATAGCCCGGCGTGACCTCGCCATTGGGGCCGTCCATGCGCAACAACACCTCGGAGAATTCGCCCTCGACGTCCTGCAGGCTGATGATCTGCTGGTGGTAGAGCACGAAGGCATCCTCGTGCAGGGCTTTCTGGACCAGGTCCAGCCACTGCCGGTCGCGCTCGGCCTCGGCCTTGTCCCGGGCCGACGGGTCGTGGATCTGGCTGTTGCCGACGCCGCGGTTCTGCGCGTTGCGCAGAGCTTCGTCGGCCTGCTCGAGCAGCAATTGCGTGTTGGCGTTCTTCTCGCCCAGCAGGCTGCCGCCGATGCCGAAGGTCAAGGCGATGGAATGGGCTCCCACCTCGAACACGCCTTCGTTGGCGCGCTGGTGCAGGGTGTCCACCCGCGCGCGTATCTGCGCATCGTCGTGGTGGTCGAGCAGAATGCCCAGCGTGTGCTCGCCCATGCGCCCGGCCACGGCATGCTCGTCCTGGCCCAGGCTGTCGGTGACGCGCGCCGCGATGGCAGCCATGAGATTGTCCGCATTGGCCATGCCGACGGCGCCGATCACGGATTTCCAGTTGTCCGGCTCCAGCAGCAGCAGGGCCCGGCCGGCCTCGCCGTCGGAGGCGCAGGCCACCGCGTCATCGATCATTTCCAGCATGCGCGCGCGATGGAACAGGCCGGTGGCGGGGTCGCGCTGGAGCTGGTCCTTGAGCGCCTCGTCCATGGCCTGGCGCCGCAGCACGATCTGCAGGCAGGCTTCGCCCTCGAAGGTGGCCTGGGAGAAATCCACGCCGGCCTCGAAAGTCTCGCCATCGGCGCGTACGGCCCGCAGCCGGACCTGCTGGGGCGGCTTTTCGCCGCGCGCCAGGCGCTTGAGCAGCGACTTGAATTCGTCGGCCTGTTCGGGCGCCACCATGTCCAGCAGAGTCAGGCCCTCGACATCCTCGAAACGCTCGTAGCCGAAGATGTCCAGGTAGGCATGGTTGGCCCGCACATGCATGCCCTCGTGCACATAGGCAATGGGGTCGCGCGAGGATTCCAGCAGGGCGTCGCAGCGCCGTTCGGAATCGCGCAGGGCCCGCTTCAGGTGGCGCACCGAACGGCGCATGCCCAGCGCGTCGAACTCGCGGCGCACCACCCGCACCAATTGCTCGGGATGCGAACGCAGCGCCAGCCCGTGCACGCCCTGGTCGAAAAACTCGGCGACGGTGTTCTCGTCCATGTGCGTGCACAGCGCCAGCAGGGCAAAATCCTTGCCGGTGGCATCCATCTGGCGGATCACCTCGGCGCATCCGATGCCGTGCGCATCGGGGTTGACCAGAACCACGTCCGGCGTCAGCTCCGCGCAGGCGGCTTCCAGCTCGGCCTGGGTGGTGACGCGCGCCGGGCGCACGGCAACGCCGTGGTTGCGCAACAGGCTGATGGTCTGCTCGGCGTCATCGGCCGCGTCCTCGACAAACAGGATCCTGATGACGTTGTCTTGCTTCATGCGCGTACCCGGCAATGACGGACTCGATGGCAACGGCCCCCGGAAAATCAGGGCCCTGCCCGGTTGTACCCCAATCGACGGGGCATTTCCAGCAAGCCCCCGCCGGGTGTCTACCACTTCACGCTATGGATTCCCCAGCGGACGCTTGCTCGCCTCGCCGGCGACCTCGCGCACCAGGCGCGGCACCAGATACCCGGGCAGGCGGGCGCGCAAGTCCTCCATCAGGGCCCGGGCGCGGGTATCGTCCACCTCGAAATGGGCGGTCCCCTGCACGCGATCGAGCTGGTGCAGGTAGTACGGCACCACGCCGCAGGCGAACAGCCGCTCGGACAGCGCGGCCAGGGCATCGACATCGTCGTTGACGCCGCGCAGCAGCACCGACTGGTTGAACAGCATCGCGCCGGCATCGCGCAGGCGCGCACAGGCCGCCGCTACCGAGGCGTCCAGTTCGTTGGCGTGATTGGCGTGGATCACCACCACCTTCTGTTGCGGCAACGCCGCCAGCCAGTCGCACAGGGCCGCGTCCACGCGCTCGGGCAGCACCACCGGCAGGCGGCTGTGGATGCGCAGGCGCCGCAGGTGGGCGATGTCGGCCATGCCCTGAGACAACTCGGCCAGTTTGGCCGTGGACAGCGACAGCGGGTCGCCGCCGGAGAGGATCAGTTCGCCCACGTCGGCATGCCCGCGCAGATACTGCAGCGCCTCGCGCCACTTCGCCGCGGCGGCGATGTCCTCGCCATAGGGGTAATGGCGGCGGAAGCAGTAGCGGCAATTGACCGCGCAGGCGCCGCTGGCGATCAGCAACGCGCGTCCGTGGTATTTGTGCAGCACCCCGTGCGCGGCATGCGCGTCCATGTCGCCCACCGCATCCAGGCCGAAGCCGGGCACCACGTCGGTTTCCGCCATCTGCGGCAGCACCTGCAGCAGCAGCGGGTCGCGGGGATCCCCGTGCCGCATGCGCGCCACGAAGCCGCGCGGCACGCGCAGCGCGAATCCGGCGTCGGCCTCCGGCAGGCGATCGGCCAGGTGCTCCAGGCCCAGCAATTGCAGCAGTTCGCGGCCGTCGGTGACGGCCTCGCGCCACAGCTGGCGCCAGTCGGATCCGGTGCCGGCAAGCTGCGCCGATGCGGTGGTTGCAGGTATCATGGTCCGCCTTGAGCCGGCCCGATGCCGGCAATCCCATCATTGTAGCCGCGACCCGTGCGGCTTTTTGCAAACGGAGCACCTGCATGGCCAGCTATGGACTGAACGATGTCAAGCCCGGCATCAAGATCCTCATCGACGGCGATCCCTACGTCATCGTCGACGCCGACTTCATCAAGCCCGGCAAGGGCCAGGCCTTCACCCGCATCAAGATCCGCAACCTGC
>CAZMMO010000142.1:0-5966 GCA_964567365.1 uncultured Rhodanobacteraceae bacterium
GCTGTACATGACCAAGGACCTGTACGAGGCCGGCGACGGCGCTTGGCAATTCGCCTATCCCGAGCCGGGGCAGGCGATGACGCTGGGCGAGGGACGCGTGTATGAAGCCGGGGCGAAGGATCTGGTGATCTTCACCTTCGGCAACGGCGTTCCCATGAGCCTGCGCGCGGCCCGCCGCATCGAGCAGCAGCATGGCTGGAAGGTACGCGTGGTGGACCTGCGCTGGCTGGTGCCGCTCAACGATGCCTTCATTGCCGGGCAGGTGGCCGATGCCAAGCGCGTCCTCGTCGTCGACGAGGGCCGCAAGAGCGCCGGCGTGGGCGAGGGCGTCATCACCGCCATCGTCGAGGCAGGCCACGGCAGCAAGCCGCTGCGCCGCGTGGTCGGCGCCGACACCTACACGCCGCTGGCCGGCGCCGCGCTGCTGGTGCTTCCCGGCGATGACGAAATCGTCGCCGCGGCGGCAGATCTGGCTTAAGGGTGGGGACGGAGGGGATTAATTTTTTGTTGCCCGGCACAGAGGTAACTTTGCGGCCGTTCCGCGAAACAAAAAATTAATCCCCTCCGTCCCCGTTCGCTCTGGTGTACAGTTCAACGTTTGAATCGCCGCCCTTGATCATCTCGTACGAAGGGGAACCGCTCTGACTTACGCACGTATCGTCGCCACTGGCAGCGCGTTGCCCGAACGCGTGGTGACCAATGCCGACCTGGAAAAGATCGTCGACACCAGCGACGAATGGATCCGCACCCGTACCGGTATCCGGGAGCGTCACATTGCCGCCGAGGGCCAGACCACCGCCGACCTGGGCCATGACGCTGCCAAACAGGCGCTGGAGCGCGCGGGCGTCAAGGCGGCCGACCTGGACCTGCTGGTCGTCGGCACGACCACGCCGGACATCGTGTTCCCGTCCACCGCCTGCTTGATACAGCACCGGCTGGGCGCCAACGGCTGCGCCGCGTTCGACGTCAACGCCGCCTGTTCCGGTTTCGTGTATGCGTTGGGCGTGGCCGACGCGATGGTGCGGGCCGGGCAGGCGAAGAAGGCGCTGGTGATCGGCGCCGAGACGCTGACCCGCATGGTCGACTGGACCGAACGCGAGACCTGCGTGCTGTTCGGCGACGGCGCCGGCGCCGTGGTGCTGGAGGCTTCCGACGAACCGGGCATCCGCGCGACCTGCCTGCATGCCGACGGCGGCTACAAGGAACTGCTGTACAACCCGGTAGGCGTGTCGGCCGGCTTCACCGACGAACCCAACCATGGCGTGCGCATCCGCATGAAGGGCCGCGAAGTGTTCAAGATCGCGGTCAAGACCTTCGATGCCCTGGTCGGCGAAACCCTGGCCGCCGCGGGCATGCACGAATCGGACGTCGACTGGCTGATTCCCCACCAGGCCAACCTGCGCATCATCCAGGCCACGGCCAAGCGCCTGAAACTGCCGATGGAGCGTGTCATCGTCACCGTCGACAAGCACGCCAACACCTCGTCCGGCTCGGTGCCGCTGGCGTTGGATGCGGCCATCAGTTCGGGCCATGTGCAGCGCGGGCAGAATCTTTTGCTGGAGGCCTTCGGGGGCGGCTTTACGTGGGCTTCGGCTCTGCTGACCTATTAGATAGAATGCTGCAGGGACCGGTGGGCTTCGTTGCAAGCGCCCACCGTCTTCCATTCCGGGGGAGGGCATGGCTGGGAAGAACCCATGACCCGGAAAATCATCGTCAACGGCAAGACTGTCTGGTGCAAGACCTATGACAAATCGTCGGGCGCCCGGCGTGCAATAACGCCGCTGTGGAACCGCCTGCCCCGGCGGCTGGGCGTGCGTGCCCTGTATTCGCCGCCGCGACCGCACGGAGATGGAGCGCGTCGGCTCGAACAACGCCGCATCGGCGAATTGCGCCGCCGTGGCGTGCGCGTGCCCGAGGTCATTGGCGAGGGCGACCGTCTGCTCCTGCTCAGCGATCTGGGTCCCTCGCTTTCCAGTCGTCTCAAGCAGGCGGCGAATCACGACGAAGTGGATGACCTGGTCCATCGCGGCGTGGCTTCCATCGTCGACGTGCATCGCCGGGAGGCCTACCTCGGGCAGGCGGTGGCGCGCAACATCATCATGACCGACGGTGGTGCGGGTTTCATCGATTTCGAGGAGGATCCGCTTGAGGTCATGACGCTCGGCGAGGCCCAGGCCCGCGACTGGCTGCTGTTCAGTTCAAGTGTCGCGCGTTATTACGAGGGTCGTGTGGGGACCCTGGCGACCATGCTGGGACAGGCATTACCCGAAGTGGGCGGCGAAGTGGTCGAGACCGTCGACCATGCGGCGCGGCGGCTGGGATTCCTGGAAAGATGGACGCGCATGCTCGGTAGCCGGGCCAGAGCGCTGGGAGTCGCCGTGGCGTCTCTTCGTGGCAGTCGCATCCTGTGGCTGTTGTTGCTTGTCGTGCTGGCCGATTTCATCAGTGACGGCGATTCGGATATCCTGCTCGCCTTGCAACTGCTGCAGTGAGTGTCGATGCAATCGCGACTTGCCTTTGTTTTTCCGGGCCAGGGTGCCCAATCGGTGGGCATGCTGTCCGCCCTGGCGGACCGGTATGCCGAGGTCGAAGCCACTTTTGCCGAGGCTTCCGCGGGAGCCGGCATCGACCTGTGGACACTGGCCTGCTCCGGCCCCGCCGAACGCCTGGACAGCACCGAGAACACCCAGCCCGCGCTGCTGGCGGCCAGCGTCGCCGTATGGCGTGTCTGGAACCGGCTCGGAGGTAGGCAGCCGGCGTACATGGCCGGACACAGCCTGGGTGAGTATTCGGCGCTGGTGTGTGCTGGCGCCCTGTCGCTGGCCGATGCCGCCGGCCTGGTCGCCGAACGCGGGCGCCTGATGCAGGCCGCCGTGCCGGCCGGCGTCGGCGCCATGGCCGCCGTGCTGGGCGGTGACGACGAGGTGATCGCCGAGGTCTGTCGCGAGGTGGCCGACGACCAGGCCGTGGCACCGGCCAATTACAACTCGCCCGGTCAGGTGGTGATCGCCGGGCATGCCGAAGCGGTGGACCGGGCACTGGAGAAACTGGCGTCGCTGGGGGTGAAAAAAACCGTGAAGCTGGCCGTGTCCGTGCCATCGCATACGGTATTGATGCGCGAGGCGGCCGACCAGTTGGCCGAACGCATGGACCGGCTGGACTGGAACCGGCCCTCCGTGCCGGTGGTGCAGAATGTCGAGGGCAGGGCCTTCGACACGCTCGAAGCCATCCGCGACGGCCTCAAGCGCCAGCTCTACCTGCCGGTGCGCTGGACCGACTGCGTGCGCGCCCTGATGGCCGCCGGCGTGACCGACGTGGCCGAGTGCGGCCCCGGCAAGGTGCTGACCGGGCTGGGCAAGCGCATCGACCGTTCCTTGAAGGGTGTGGCGCTGGGTACGCCGGAGGGCATGGAAAAGGCGCTCGAAGACTGGTCCTGACCCCATGCGTTTCCTGCGTGTGTGTGTGTAGGAGCGCACCTGGGCGCGACAGCATCAGCGCCCAGTGAGCCTCGAGCCTGTCGCGCCCAGGTGCGCTCCTACAGGCAGGGAGAGGATATCGGGTTGCCATGCATTTTTGGTTTGTGAGGGAGTGACGGATGAACAAGACACTTGAAGGCGAGATCGCCCTGGTCACCGGCGCCAGCCGCGGCATCGGCGCGGCCATCGCCGACGCGCTGGCCGCCTGCGGCGCCACGGTCTTCGGCACGGCCACCAGCGAGTCCGGCGCCGCCGCGATCGGCGAGCGCCTGGCGGATCATGGAGGGCGAGGCCGCGTCCTGGACGTGACCGATGCGGACAACGTCAAGCAACTGGTGGACGACATCGGCAAGGAGTCCGGCCCGGTCTCGATCCTGGTCAACAATGCCGGCATCACCCGCGACCAGCTGCTGATGCGGATGAAGGACGAGGACTGGCAGGCCATCATCGACACCAACCTGACCTCGGTCTACCGCATGTCCAAGGCGGTCATGCGCGGCATGATGAAGGCGCGCAAGGGGCGCATCATCTCCATTGCCTCGGTGGTCGGGGTCACCGGCAATCCCGGCCAGGCCAACTATGCCGCGGCCAAGGCGGGCATCATCGCCTTTTCCAAGTCGCTGGCGCGCGAGGTCGGGTCGCGCGGCATCACCTCCAACGTGGTGGCGCCGGGGTTCATCGATACCGACATGACCCGTGCGCTGGCCGAGGACCAGCGCCGCTCGCTGGAGGGGCAGATCGCGCTCGGACGCCTGGGCGAGCCGTCCGACATTGCCCAGGCGGTGGTCTTTCTCGCCTCGCCGGCGGCGGCCTACATCACCGGCGAAACCCTGCACGTCAATGGCGGCATGTACATGCCGTGACCGCCTGCAAGGCCCTGTTCGGCAAACAACTTTTCGGGGCATGTGTCAAGTGGTCGCCAGCCGTTCCGTTTTGCGAGACAATCACCATTCTTTCTGCCCGGCCGTACCGGCATGGGCCGTTCCGCCACCGCCGGATATTGGCGAGCGTTTGCATTTGCCATTACAATGCGCCGGCTTTTTCCCTTCGGGAGGATAGAAAAACCATGAGTACCATCGAAGAGCGCGTCAAGAAGATTGTCGTCGAACAGTTGGGCGTGAAGGAAGACGAGGTCACCGATACCGCCTCGTTCGTGGATGATCTGGGCGCCGATTCGCTGGACACCGTCGAGCTGGTCATGGCCCTCGAGGAAGAGTTCGAGACCGAAATCCCGGACGAGGAAGCGGAAAAGATCACCACGGTCCAGCAGGCCGTCGATTACATCAAGGCCCATACCGAGGCTTGATACGGCGGGTCGTGTTTCCGGCGGGGCCCGGAACGGTACGATCGGTCCTTCGTGAACATGCATGCTGCGCCGTAGGGCGCAGTTTGCGTTTCTGTGCCCGGCCGCCTTCGTTGGCGTATGGTATTCGGGTTCATACTGACGGAAGAGCACAAGCATGAGCAAGCGACGCGTGGTAGTCACCGGCATGGGCATGGTCAGCCCCGTGGGCAACGACGTGGCCACGGCCTGGTCCAACATCACCGCTGGCAATAGCGGTATCGGCAACATCACCCATTTTGATGCCAGCAGTTTTCCCACGCGTATTTCGGGCGAGGTGCGTGATTTCGATCCCGCCGAGTACATTGCGCCGAAAGACATCAAGAAGATGGACCCGTTCATCCATTACGGTATCGCTGCCGGCAAGCAGGCGATCGCGGATGCGGGTTACGAGGTGACCGAGGCCAATGCCGACCGCATCGGTGCGGCCATCGGTGCCGGTATCGGCGGCTTGCACACCATCGAAAAAACCAGCATCGACTATCACGAGCGCGGCCCACGCCGCATCTCGCCGTTTTTCGTGCCCAGTTCCATCGTCAACATGGCGGCTGGCCAGTTGTCGATCATGCTGGGCCTGAAAGGCCCCAACATTGCCTGCGTGACGGCCTGCACCACGGCCACGCACAACATCGGCCTGGCCATGCGCATGATCCAGTACGGCGATGCCGACGCCATGCTCGCCGGCGGTGCCGAATTTGCCACTACTGGCACGGCCGTGGGCGGGTTTTGCTCGGCCAAGGCGCTTTCCACGCGCAACGATGAGCCGCAGAAAGCCAGCCGTCCGTGGGACGCCGCGCGCGACGGCTTTGTGCTGTCCGACGGTGCCGGCGTGCTGATGCTAGAAGAATACGAGCATGCCAAGGCGCGTGGTGCGCATGTCTACGCCGAACTGGTAGGCTTTGGCATGAGTGGCGATGCCAACCATATGACGGGCCCCAGCCCCGGTGGCGAGGGGCCCGGTCGCTGCATGCAGCATGCCATTGCCGACGCCGGGCTCAATCCGACCGACGTGCAGTACATCAATGCCCATGGAACCTCCACGCCGCAGGGCGACGTGGCCGAGGTACTGGCGGCCAAGCGCGTGTTTGGCGACTACGCCTACAAGCTGATGATGAGCTCGACCAAGTCCATGACCGGCCACCTGCTGG
>CAZMMO010000143.1:0-5900 GCA_964567365.1 uncultured Rhodanobacteraceae bacterium
GGCCCCTGCGGCGGCGGTTCGTCCAGCAGCGACAGCGGCGGCAACTCGCCCTTGGTCGCGGCGCCGGTGAACAGCGGGATCTGCGTTTCGCGCGTGGCGCGCAGGCTTTTTTCCACCGGCGGCTGGACGCGCTCGATGCGGATCGGCTCACGCCCGGCCCGCCTTGCGGCATCGCTCTTCTTGGCGGCTCCGCGCTCGGCGCGCGCCGAATGTGCCGCCAATACCTCGGGGGTGCGTTTGAGCCGGTTTCGCACCCACGCGCCCAGCGCCAGCGCCGCGTGCCCGGTCCAGTCCATCACGCGGAACCAGGACAAGCCGGTCGCCAACGTGATGGCCACCAGGAGCAGGGCCAGCATCAGCAGCGGGGCGCCCTGGTCACCGAATGCCCTGAGCACGCCGTGACCGATCGCGCGGCCGAGGATGCCGCCCGCCCCTTCCGGCGCCACGGCCGCGGTGGGAAATCCCAGCCATGCCAGGGCCGGAGCCACCAGGAAGATCATCACGAAGCCCACCAGGCGCAGGGCCGGCTCCCAGGGCATGGGCTCGGGCCGGTCGATGTCGCGGCGCAGCACGCGCAGGCCGAGGGCCAGCAGCAACAGCGGGAAAAAATAGGCTACCTCGCCGAACAGATAGCGCAGCAGGTCGGCGATCCATGCGCCGACGGTGCCGCCGAGGTTGTGGACATGGCCGCTGCCGCCGGCATGCGACCAGCTCGGGTCCAGTGGGTCGTAGCTGAACAGGCACACCAGCAGATACACCGCCAACGGCACCAGCAGCAGCACCCCCGCTTCGCGCAGGCGCCGCTTCAGCTCGTCGCTCAGGCCCGGGCGCTCGTCACCGGCATTCCTGCCGGTGGCGGATTTGCGCGTCGCGGTCTTGGCCTTGGCGGTACGTGCCACGTGGAGTCCCGTTCGAATGGCGTTGGGTGGCTTCGATACCCGTGGTTATATCACGCCACCCACAAGTAGGGCGGGCGCGGCCCGTGAGAGATGGGGATCGGAAATCGGGAATGGCAAAAGCATGGAAGCTTTCACCCGCCCCGGTCCTTGACGCAAGGCAGACACTACCCGCCGTATCGGGCATCCTGGGGCGGGCAGTGCCCGCCCCACGCGATCCCGGGAGACCGGTCAGGCAGCCGCCTTGAGCGCCGGATGCACCAACTCGCCGTTGTCGACATTGATGCCCCCACGCAGCGGCGCGAAGTCGCGCCAGGCCTCCCCGGCGGCCATGCGCTGCACGTACGGCACGATGGCGGCCGAAATGGCCAGGGTGGAAGTCTGCGGCACCGAACCCGGCATGTTGGTGACGCAAAAATGCGTGACGTCGTCGACATGGTAGGTGGGATTGTCCCAGCCGGTCGGTTTGGAGGTCTCGAAGCAGCCGCCCTGATCGATGGCGATGTCCACCACCACCGAGCCCGGCTCCATGGACTTGACCATGTCCGCGCTCAGCACCTGCGGAGCCTTGGCGCTGGGCACCAGCACCGCGCCCACGACCAGGTCGGCCGTGGCCACTTCCTCGGCCACCGCGGAGGCATAGGAGTACAGGCCGGTCACGTTGGGACCGAGCTGGCGCATGGCCTCCATGCGCTCCGGGAGCAGGTCGAACACCACCACGTTGGCCCCGGTGGAAGCCACCTGGGCCGCGGCGGCACCGCCGGCGACGCCCGCGCCAAGCACCACCACCTTGCCGCGCGGCGCGGCCGCCATGCCGCCCAGCAACTTGCCCTTGCCCCCTTGCGGACGATGCAGCAGCGTGGTGCCGATCTGGCCGGCAAGGCGGCCGGCGATCACCGACATCGGGTGCAGCAACGGCAGGCTCCCGCCCACTTCCACCGACTCGAAGGCCACCGCCGTCAGGCCGATGTCCAGCAGGCGCCGGGTCAATGCCGGCTCGGCGGCCAGATGCAGGTAGCAGAACAGCAAATGATGCTTCCGCAGGTGCTCCAGGTCACCGGCGATCGGTTCCTTGACCTTGACGATCAGCTCGCCTGATTCGTACAACGCGGCGGCATCGGGCACCACCTGGACTCCCTGGGTGCGATAGGCCTCATCGGAGAAACCGCTGTACTGGCCGGCACCGGACTGCACGAAAACCTCGTGCCCGCGTCGCACCAGATCACCGGCCGCCGCCGGAACCAGGGCCACACGGCCCTCCAGTATCTTTGTTTCAGAAGGAATACCGATACGCATGGATGCAAAATCCTCGCAATAGACAGATGAGGCGGCCCCGTTCTTGTCAGGGGGATGGGGCCCGGTACCTTGATTCGAGGCCTTGCCTTCCCCATTCTCTTGGCCAGCCTTGACTCGCCTTGTCCGAGCGGACAAGGATGGCGGGATCGGCGGGAGGCGCCGGCATGATGCCGGTGAAAACCATCAAATCAATCGCGGAATTATACATGAGCAACCCCAAGCACAGCCGCCTTCTCATCCTCGGTTCCGGCCCCGCCGGCTACAGCGCCGCGGTCTATGCCGCACGCGCCAACCTCGCGCCGGCCATGATCACCGGCCTGGAACAGGGCGGCCAACTGATGACCACCACGGACGTGGACAACTGGCCGGGCGACCAGAAAGGGGTGCAGGGCCCGGAGCTGATGCAGCGCATGGCCGAACACGCCGAGCGCTTCAAGACCGAGATGATCTTCGACCACATCCACACCGCCGACCTGGGCCAACGCCCGTTCCGGCTCACCGGCGACAGCGGCGAATACACCTGCGACGCCCTGATCATCAGCACCGGCGCCACCGCCAAATACCTGGGCCTGCCCTCGGAAGAGCACTACAAGGGCAAGGGTGTGTCCGCCTGCGCCACCTGCGACGGATTCTTCTTCCGCGACCAGGACGTGGCCGTGGTCGGCGGCGGCAACACCGCGGTCGAGGAAGCGCTGTATCTGGCCAACATCTGCCGCAAGGTGCACCTGGTGCATCGCCGCGACGCGCTGCGTGCGGAAAAGATCATGCAGGACAAGTTGTTCGCCAAGATCGAGGAAGGCAAGATCGAGCCGGTCTGGAACCACGTGGTCGACGAAGTGCTGGGCGACGACAACGGCGTCACCGGCCTGCGCGTCAAGAGCACCAATGGCGGAGGTACGCGGGACCTGGACGTGACGGGCTTCTTCGTCGCCATCGGCCACACCCCCAACACCGGCATCTTCGACGGCCAGCTGGACATGAAGAACGGCTACATCCGCATCCGCAGCGGGCTGGAAGGCATGGCCACCATGACCAGCGTGCCCGGCGTATTCGCCGCCGGCGACGTCGCCGACCAGGTCTACCGCCAGGCCGTCACCTCGGCCGGCTTCGGCTGCATGGCCGCGCTGGATGCCGAGCGCTGGCTGGATGAGCAGAATCTGGCGGGGTGATACGTCCCGTGTAGGAGCGCACCCGGGCGCGACAGCCTCAGGCTTGATAAGGTTTTAAAGCTATCGCGCCCGGGTGCGCTCCTACACAATGCCCTTATGTTTACTGTCCGCTTCCACGACTCGCTCGATGCTATCGATGCGGCAGCGTGGAATGCCCTGCTTCCGGATGCCAACCCGTTCGTCCGCCATGCGTTCCTGGCCGGACTCGAACGGCAGGGTTGCATCCGGCCCGAATGGGGCTGGCAGCCGCATCACCTGACCCTGCACGAGGACGGCCGCCTGGTGGCCGCCGCGCCGTTGTACCTGAAGGGCAATTCACACGGCGAGTACGTGTTCGACTGGGGCTGGGCCGATGCCTGGGAGCGCGCCGGCGGCGACTACTATCCCAAGCTGCTCAATGCCGTGCCCTACTCGCCCGTCACCGGTCCGCGCCTGCTGGCCGGCCGGGGGGAGCGCAGCGCCGAGCGGCGCCGGGCGCTGGCGACGGCCATGGTCGAGGAAACGCGCCGGCTGCGGCTGTCCTCGGTCCATGCCGACTTTCTCGTCGAGGCCGAAACCGAAGCATTCGGCGAATCGTGGCTGCCGCGTTTCGACTGGCAATACCATTGGCACAATCGCGGCTATCGCAATTTCGACGACTTCCTGAACGCCCTGCGCCACAAG
The DNA here is from genome assembly GCA_964567365.1 of uncultured Rhodanobacteraceae bacterium. GTDB lineage: Bacteria > Pseudomonadota > Gammaproteobacteria > Xanthomonadales > Rhodanobacteraceae > Oleiagrimonas. The sequence continues at coordinate 4,025 of CAZMMO010000143.1, forward strand.
AAGCGCAAAAACATCCGCCACGAACGCGCCGAAGTGGCGGCCGCGGGCATCGAATGCCACATGCAATCCGGCGCCAGCCTGGACGAAGACGAATGGCGCGCGGTGCACGCGCTGTACCGCCACACCTTCGACACCAAGGGCAACCACGCCACGCTGTCCCTGGACTTCTTCCGCCATCTGGCCTGCGCGCCGGACATCGGAGTAGAGGTGGCGCTGGCCCGGCGCGGCCGTGACGGCATCGTCGCCATGGCCCTGTTCCTGCGCGGCGGCGACACCCTGTACGGACGCTACTGGGGCGCCCGCGAATACATTCCCTCGCTGCACTTCGAATTGTGCTACTACCAGGGCATCGACTTCGCCATCCGCCACGGCCTGACGCGATTCGAGCCCGGCGCCCAGGGCCAGCACAAGCTGGCGCGGGGCTTCGTCCCCGTACGCACGCACTCGCGGCATCATCTGGTGCATGACGGATTCCGCCGGGCCGTGGCCGCCGCACTGGCCAGGGAGGCCGAGGCACTGGACGCCTGGCACGACGAACTGGCGTCCCATTCGCCCTATTCCGCGCATGATCCCATGCATACTGTCTGACATGACCCACGTACCGATTCCCTGGATCCATCCCGGGTCGGCCGCGCGCTTTCCGCCGCCGGCACAGGCCCTGCGCGAGCCGGACGGTCTGTTGGCCCTGGGCGGCGACCTGGGCACGGAGCGCCTGCTGGAGGCCTACCGCCACGGCATTTTCCCCTGGTACGGACCGCAGGAGCCGATCCTGTGGTGGTCGCCCGACCCGCGCTGCGTGTTCCGTACGGACCAGGTGCATGTCAGCCGGCGCCTGCGCCGGCAGATGCGCCGGAGCACCTGGACGGCCACCATCGACGGCGCCTTCGCGGACGTCATGAAACACTGCGCCGCTCCGCGGGCCGGGCAAAGCGGCGGCACCTGGATCGTCGACGACATGCTGGCCGCCTACGCCCGGCTGCACCGCCAGGGCCATGCGCACAGCATCGAGATCCGCGACGGAACGGACCTGGTGGGCGGTCTGTACGGCGTGGCGGTGGGCAGCCTGTTCTGCGGCGAGTCGATGTTCAGCAGCGTCAGCGGCGGCTCCAAGGTGGCGCTGGTCTGCCTGGCCCGGCTGCTGGACCAGTGGGGTTTCCCGCTGCTGGATGCCCAGGTGGGCAATCCGCACCTGTACCGCATGGGCGCCCGGGACATGCCCCGCCGCGACTTCCTGATGCGTCTGGACATCTTGTCGCGCAAGGAGCCATCGGTCGACGCGTTCCGGCTCGAGGCGCCAATCCACATTCAGGATTTCCTGTAACTCCTTGCAAAGGCGGGAACAACGTGTCCGAATCGTGGCCAAATACCCGGATGCGAAACGACCCACGCGCGGGTGCCAGCGGTTAGACTGGCCGCATGTCCCCCGACTCCCCGTTCCGCTCCGCGCCGCGCCGACTGGCCGAGCGCGCCTTCAGCCGTGCCGCCGGGGCCCCGCTGCTGGGCGGCAACCGGGTCGACCTGCTGATCGACGCCAAAGCCCATTTCGAGGCCTGGCTGGAGGCCATCGGCAAGGCCCGGCGGCAGGTGCTGCTGGAAAACTACCTCGTCCGCAACGACCGCACCGGCCGCGCCTTCCGCGACGCTCTGGTCGAGCGCGCCCGCAACGGCGTGCGCGTGTGCGTCATCCGCGACTGGATGGGCTGCTTCGGGCAGTCCCGACGGACGTTCTGGAAACCGCTGCTCGAGGCCGGCGGCGAGGTCCGGGTCTATGGTCCTCCGCGCCCCCTGCGGCCGTTGACCTTCGTCAGCCGCGACCACCGCAAGATGCTGGCCGTGGACGACACCGTGGGCTTCCTGTCCGGCGTGTGCATCAGCG
>CAZMMO010000144.1:0-5890 GCA_964567365.1 uncultured Rhodanobacteraceae bacterium
TTCGTGCTCTCGGCCAGCGCCGGGCAACTGGCGGAAAAGTTCGAGAAGGCGCGTCTGATCCGCTACATCAAGCTGTTCGAGATCGCCGCCATGCTGACGGCGGCGGCCGGCTTCTGGACGCGCAACCTCGACCTGCTGCTGGTGGTGTTGTGCATGATGGGCGTGCACTCGACCGTGTTCGGCCCGATCAAGTACGCCATCGTGCCGCAGGTGCTCGAAGGCCGCGAGCTGACCGGCGGCAATGGGCTGATCGAGTCCAGCACTTCGCTGGCGATCCTGGCCGGCAGCCTGATCGGCAACGCCCTGATGGCCGTGCCGGGCATCGGGCCGACGCTGGCCGCCTGCACGGTGATCGGCGTCGCGATACTGGGTTTTCTGGCCAGCCTCGGCATTCCGGCGGCCCCGGCGACGGCACCGGAGCTGAGGTTCAACTTCAATCCGTTCAGCGAAACCTGGCGCGTGCTCAGTCAGGTGCGGCGCAACCGCACGGTGTTCCACGCGGTGATCGGCATCTCCTGGTTCTGGTTTTTCGGCGCCACGCTGACCACCCAGGCACCGGCCTACGCACGCGACTGGCTGGGCGGCAATGCCAGCGTGCTGAACCTGGTGCTGGTGCTGTTTTCGGTCGGCGTCGGCGTGGGCTCACTGGCGTGCGAAAAACTTTCCGCCCGGCAAGTCAATCCGGGCCTGATGCCGCTCGGTGCGCTGGGCATGACGGCCGTCGGCATCGATCTTTATCTTGCACACCCGCACCCCGCCACCATCGGCGGCGTCGACTGGCTGGTCTTCCTGCAATCGTCGGGCGGCTGGCACGTCGCGCTCGACCTTGCCCTGGTCGGCGCCTTCGCCGGCCTGTACATCGTGCCGTTGTTCGCACTGGTGCAGCAGCGCACCGAGCCCAGGCGCCTGTCGCGCGTGATCGCCGGCAACAACATTTTGAACGCGCTGTTCATGGTGCTCGCCGCGGCACTCGGCATGCTGGCACCGCGCCTGGGTTTGTCCGTTGCCGGCCTGATCACGCTGGTCGCCATCATCAACGTGCTGGTCATGGCCTGGCTGTGCTGGCGAGTGCCCGAGTTCTGGCGGCGCTTCGTGGCCTGGTGCCGGCGCCGGCCGTATCCTTCGTGAAACACCGCATGGCCTGGTCTGGCGGGGCCTCGAAAAAACCTGCCGTCCATGATCGTCGAAAACCCTTTGTAGGAGCGCACCCGGGCGCGACTGGCGTGAGGTTTCATGAAACGTTGATGCCGTCGCGCCCAGGTGCGCTCCTACAGGCGCTGTTCCACGACAAGGCGACTTTCAGTCCGCCCAGATCCGAGCGCGACAAATCGATGCTTCCGCCGGTCGCTTCCAGCAGTTCCCGCGCGATGGCCAGGCCGAGGCCGCTGCCTCCGCTTTCGTCCAGGCGCTGGCCGCGCACCAGAGCCCGTTCGGCCTGTGCAGCCGTCATGCCCGGCCCGTCGTCCTCGATCGCGACGCGGGTCCAGCCTTCTCCGGCCCGCGCGACGATGCGCACCTGGCGGCGCGCGTAACGCACTGCGTTCTCCAGCACGGTGCCCAGGATTTCGGACAGGTCGTCCGCCTGCACGGCCAGATGCAAACTGGCCGGGATGTCCAGGGAGAATGCCAGGGTGCCGCCCTTGTCGGTCTGCTCGAGCACGGTGAGCAGGCGTTCCACGGTTTCGCGCACGGCCGCACTCCCGCCGGGTTGGCGCCGGATCACGGCGGCGCGGACCCGCGCCAGTTCGGATTCGACGGCGCGCTGGACGACGCCGATGGCACGATCGAGCCCGTCTGCAGCCTGCTCCGCTCCGGCCTCGCGCGCCCGCCGGCTCTGCGCCACCATCGCCGCCAGCGGCGTCTTCAGCCCGTGCGCCAGATCCGCCACCCGCTGGCGCGCCAGCGCCAGATCGCGTTCGCGCGCATCGGCCAGGGAATTGATCGAGTCCACCAGCGGTTGCACCTCGTCCACCCCGGAGCCGGGCAGACGGGCCTTGGGGCTGGCACGCAAAGCGGCCAGGCCTTCGCCGACATGCCGCAGCGGGCGCAGGCCGAGGCTCACCTGCAACCACGCCGCGGCCGACAGGACCAGCCACAGCACCAGCAGGAAAGCCGCCAGCTCATGACCGAACTCTTTCAATGAGGTGGCCAGCGGGGCACTGTCCTGGGCCAACTGCACCAGCACCCCCGCACCCAGGTTCGCGGCATCGATGCGCCGCTCCAGGATCGACACCGGCTGCCCGTAAGGACCGGGTGCGGTACGCAGGCGCCAATGGTCGGAAGGCACGTCCGGAAGGCGCTGCAGGTCCCCGTCCCACAGGGAACGCGAACGCAACGTGCCCATGGCGCCGCTGATCTCCCAGTAATAGCCGCCGGCGGGCGTGTCCAGGCGCGAATCCACCGGCGGACTGTCCACACGCAGCGTGCCGTCGCGATTGACCGCCAGACCGGCCACCAGGCGCAGCCCGTCGCGGGACATTTCGGCCTTGAGCCGATCCTCCATGTGGTGCTGGAACAACACCGTCATGAAGATCCAGGCCACCGCCAACGCCAGCAGGATGGCGGCCATGGCCCCCATCAGCAGGCGCCAGCGCAGCGAGTGCGTGATCATGTGGCGGTTTCGATCAGGTAACCGAACCCGCGCCGCGTGACGATGACCCCGGCGCCGAACTTGCGCCGCAGCCGCGCCACGATGGCCTCGATGGCATTGCTGTCATTTTCCTCGGCCACGCCGTACAGGTGCTCGGCCAGTTCTCCGGCCGATACCGCGCGGCCCGGCTGGTGCGAAAGGTAATCGAGCAGGCGAAATTCCAGGGGCGACAATTTTGCCGGCGCGCCGTCGAAGGTCGCCGTCATGCGCATGGTGTCCAGGCGCAGGCGGCCGATCTGCACGACATTGGACACCCGTCCCGCGCCGCGCCGCACCAGCCCGCGCACGCGCGCCACCAGTTCGCCCATCTGGAACGGCTTGGCCATGTAATCGTCCGCGCCGGCCTCGATGCCCTCGACCTTCTCGGTCCAGTCACCCCGCGCCGACACCACGATGACCGGAAAATCGCGCCCGGCCGTGCGCCAGCGCCGCAACACGGACAGGCCGTCCAGCCGCGGCAGGCCCAGGTCGAGCACGACCGCGGCATAGTCCTCCACGTCACCGCGATACCACGCCGCATCGCCGTCGCCCGCGACATCGACGACGAAGCCCGCCGCTTCCAGCGCCCGCGACAGGTCGGCCTGGATGTCGGGATCGTCTTCGACGACGAGGCAACGCATCAATCATCGTCCTCTATCTTGCGCACGACGCCGGTGCCGGCATTCAACTTCACCTTGCGCACCTTGCCGTCGTGGGTGAGCACCTTCACTTCGTATTCCCATCCGTGGTGATGGCTGTGGTCCAGCTCGACCTCGATCACGTCGCCCGGCACGCGGCCGTGGACGATCTCGAGGATCCGGCTCATCGGCAGGATGGCGCCGCGCTGCAGCAGCTTGTGCGCCTCGATGTGGTCGTCATCGTCATGATGCCACGCCATGGCCCGGGTCGGCACGAAAACCAGCGCGGCGACGGTCAGCAGGGCCGACAGCGCCAGCAGGAAAAATACGGAAAGTTTGAAACCGTGGATGTTTTTCATGCGCCGATTATGCGCACGCCATCCTGACAACGTCCTGACACGAATCGACGCGTGGATGTCAGCCACCCCTGTTCACAATGGCTCCGGTTTCCACGGGGTTTCCGTTCATGGGCAATCACCATCCGCTGTCGCGGTACCTGCTCGGCCTTGGCCTGGCGTGCTGCTGCGCTCCTGCGGTATTCGCGCAACGGCACGCCGTGCCGACGGCCGCTCCGGGAGTGTCGCGGTTCCCCGCCGGGTACTTCTCCGCATGGGCACCGGTCAACGCCTGGGACATGGTGCAGCACCTGCCCGGCTTTGCGGCGCAAACCGCCGACGAGGACATCCGCGGCTACGCCGAGGCACGCGGCAACGTGCTGATCGACGGCGCCCGCCCCACCAGCAAGTACGAGGACATCGAGGATGTGCTCAAGCGCATCCCCGCCCGCTCGGTCCAGCGCATCGAACTGATCCGCACCAGCGCCGACGGCATCGATCTGGGCAAATACGCCGTCGTCGCCAACGTCGTGCTCGTGCCCAAAACCACCAGCAACCTGACCGTGCAAAGCGGCGCCATGGCATCGACCGATGGATGGATCGCCCCCATCGCGCAAATACAATACGCCCGCAACCGGGACGACCGCCGTCTGCGCGCGGCGCTGCAGTACGAGCCCGATCTGGACGACGACAGCGGCTACGGCACGCGCCGCCGCGTGGGGCCCGACGGCCACGTGACCGGGGTGGATTCGCTCGGCAACCGCACCACCGAGAACAAGTCCGCGGCCAGCATCCACTGGAAGAGCCCGTTGGCCGCGGGCACATTGATACTCAACGGAGCCCTGCGCGGCGAAAAGGACCGCATCCACACGCGCTACGTGCCGCGGAACGGGGGCGATACCGAAACCGTCAGCGAGCGCGAAGACGTCACCGGTTCCGAAGTGGGCGCGCGTTACACCCGCCCGCTGGGCCAACGCTCGACGCTGGACACCATGCTCACCTGGCGGCTGGGCCGGGACGACGACCGCGAGCACTCGCAGCAGGGCGACGAGAACGAGAACGCCACCACGCGGGCCCGCTCCGGGGAGTCCATCGCACGTGTCGAACTGCGTCACCAATGGTCCGACACGCTTTCCCTGCGCGCTTCCCTGGAGGGCGCCTACAACTACCTGGACAGCCATTCCCGGCTGCGCCAGGGAGACCTCGACGTGACACCGCCGGGCTCGGACGTGCGCGTGGAGGAAAAACGCGCCGAAGCCGGGCTGGAAACCGACTGGCAACCGTCGCCCCAGTGGGCCCTGGAGCTTGGCCTGAACCTGGAGCGCTCGACGCTCTCGCAAACCGGCGACGCCGCGGCCACGCGCCACTTCCGCCATCTCAAGCCGCACTTTGCCGTGCACTGGTATCCGAGCGATCGCACCCAATGGCATCTGGCCGTATCGCGCAAGGTGGGCCAGCTCGACTTCACCGACTTCGCCTCCTCGGCCTCCCTGGACACCGGCGTGATCAGTGCCGGCAACGCCGCGCTGGAGCCGGAGAAAAGCCTGCGCACCGAACTGGGTTTCGAGCACCATCTGCAAAACGGCGGCGCCTATACCCTCACCTGGATGCACGACCGCATCGACAACGCCCTCGATCACATCCTGATCGTCACTCCCCATGCCATCTTCGACGCGCCCGGAAACATCGGCGCGGGACGCCGCGACACGCTGAAGCTGGACTTCCTGTTCCCGCTGGACGGGATCGGTCTGCGCCACGGCCAGATCCGCGCTTCGCTGCAATGGCAGCACAGCCGCGTCACCGATCCGGTCACCCACCGCCCGCGCCCCATCTCCGGGGAAAAGCCCGTGGACGGCGACATCACCCTGAGCCAGGACCTGAGCGCATGGCGCCTGCAATGGGGCGTCACCCTGGAGCACATCGCCGAGCGCAAGCCCAAGTACCGCTATGACCAGGTCGAACACGAACGGGAGGGCACCGGCTGGACGTTGTTCGTCGAACACCGCATCAACACGCGCTGGCGTGTGCGTGCCGAAGCCACGGACCTGTTCGGTCGCCGCTTCCATGACGACCGCAGCAAATACGACGGCCCCCGATCGACCTCGCCACTGCGGGAAATCGAACGCCGCACACGCGTCACCCCCGGCTACGTCAGCCTGACCTTCCGCTACAGCATGGGCAACGGGTGAGGCAGAGGATTTCGAGCGCCCCCTTTCCCGTCATTCCGGCGCAAGCCCACTACTGTCCGGAGAAACTTTCGTGCCGGCATCAGAACCTCAAACTCGTCA
>CAZMMO010000145.1:0-5819 GCA_964567365.1 uncultured Rhodanobacteraceae bacterium
TGCACCATGGCGTTGGCCTGGTACACCGGCGTGGCCAGGATGGCGTAGGCCAGGCCGACGAGGAAAAAGATGCCGGTGACGATGCCGATCAGCCAGCGCTTGTCCCATAACGTGCCGAGCAGCTCGCGCAGATCGATCTCGTCGTTGTCGCCCATGGCAGGGGCAGCGGCAGCACTGGTTCTGGGATGCATGGTACGTCCACGGTGGGAATGTGAATGAATCCGTTCATGGTGAAGCAGACAACATGAACGGCAGGTGCCTCAGTCAGCCCGCAGGTAGGGCAACCAGGCCTGCACGGCGGCATCGATCATGGTGTACACGTGCTCGAAGGCGGGCCGCTGCTGGCGGAACGGGTCGGGAATGTCCCTGCCCTGCCCCCATTTGTCCAGCAGGAAAATGCGCCCCGTGGCATGGGGGGCATGGCGCACGATGGAGGCCACATGGACCTGTTCCATGCCCAGGATGAGGTCGGCCCGGGCGATCAGGGCGTCGTCCAGCCGGCGTGCGGCGTGCGCGCTGCCGTCCAGCCCATGCGCCTCGAGCACGGCCAGCGCCGTGGGGTCCATGGGCCGCCCGTCCAGCGCACCGATGCCGGCCGAAGACACGTCCAGATCCGGCAGATGGTGGCGAAACAGCATCTCGGCCGTGGGACTGCGGCAGATATTGCCGACGCAAACCACCAGAATCCGTTGGAACACGTTGCACCGAACCTCGTCGAGCCATCACCGGATACCCGTTGGGCAGACCCCCTGTGCTCGCCCGCCCTGCACCCGTCGGTGCCCCCGTTCCAGAAGCCGGCGGGCCAATATAGGCAGCCGCGCGGAAACCGGTCAAGGCCGGCCCACCGCACAAGTCTGCCTGAACCCTGGCCAACTTGTTCAGGCAAGAGTGGTGTGATGGTGATACAAGAGACGGGAAACACGTGCAGAATCGAGGGATTCGGGGGGCGACGAATGCAGGGTTCCGCCAGGGAACCCATCACGCAGACGGACGGTTGGACGCGAGTACCGATTGTCGCGTTTGCCGGCGGACAGGACTCCACCGGGATGTAAAACGTCTATACTTGCCCCGTCCAGGGGATGTTTTGACAGTACCAAGGAGGACAAGCCCATGAAAACGCTCGTCGCCGCAGCCGTCGCCGCCAGCTTTCTGGGTGCCATGTGTACCGCCCAGGCGGGTGTTCCGGCCACTCAGCCGGCCCATGCCCAGCCTTACGCCGTCAACGCGGCCCCGGCGGCTCAAAACAACGACCAGAACACGCAGCAGTCGGCCACGGTTGCCGGCACTACCGGTGCCCAGAACGCCGCCGACAACAGCGCCACGATGGCGGCCATGATCGGCGGATTGATCGTGGTCAGCGGCCTTGCCGTCGCCGCGCTGAACAATGGCAGCAGCAACCAGCCCAGCAATACCACGCCCGGCACGGGCGGTACGACAGGCACGACCGGAACCACCGGTACGACCGGGACGAACTGAGCGGTTTGGCAAACAGGGGGAACATGCTGCGGACCCCTCACGGGCCTGCGTTGACGGGGTTTGATTTTCTGTTTGGAACAAAGCCGCACGACCCGCCGTCCCCGCGATGCGGAAACACGACCGCTTCGCATGGCCCGCGAGCCGACATCGGCTTGACCAGCGATTCGATACCATTGGGGTTGTGCCGATGAAGAAGCTGTCGGCTGCGGGGCTGTTGCTTGCCGCGGCGCTGTTGGGAGGGTGCGTACTGGCGCCGGGGCAACGCATGGATACCGGTGCGCTGAAGGACAACGACTCGGACCTGGGCAGCCGCGTCGACCTGGTGCAGATCACGCCCAAGCTGATCGCCATGGACCAGGCGGCCCGCCAGCAGACCACGATTCCGCAGGCCCTGCTGGCCTACCATCCATCGGCGTATCGCATCGGCCCGGGTGACGTGCTGTACATCACCGTGTGGGACCACCCCGAACTGACCGCCCCGGCCGGCCCGCAACAGCAGATCTACGCCAACGGCCGCCTGGTGCGCCCGGACGGCACGCTGTACTACCCCTTCGTGGGCTCCATCGACGTCAAGGGCATGACGGTGGAACAGTTGCGCGCCTACATTGCCGAAAAGCTGGCGGCCTACGTCGAAAAGCCCCAGGTGGACGTCAACATCATCAAGTACAACAGCAAGCGGGTGTGGCTCAACGGAGCCTTCACCAACCCCGGTACGCAGCCGATCACGGTCACGCCGCTGACCCTGGCGCAGGCACTGGGCACGGCCAAGCCCAACCCGGCCGAGGCCGACCTGTCCGACCTGGTGCTCGAACGCGGCGGAGTGGATTACCACCTCGACATCAACGCGCTGCGCCATGGCCCGAAGGGCCCCTCGGACATCTACCTCAAGGCGGGCGACCACATCTTCCTGTCCTACAACGACCATCACCAGATCTACGTGATGGGCGAGGTGCATCAGCCGCAGGCCCTGCCCTTCAAGACCAGCAGCATGACCCTGTCGCAGGCCCTGGGCGAAGTGGGCGGGCTCAACGAGGTCACCTCCAAGGGCAAGGCGGTCTATGTGATCCGCGGCGTGGCCGACCTGGAGCAGCAGCCGGCCACGGTGTTCCAGCTGGACGCCAAATCGCCGGCGGCCTTCGTGCTGGCGGACAACTTCCCGCTGCAGGCCGGCGACGTGGTGTTCGTGGGCGCCGCCGGCGTGACGCGCTGGAACCGTTTCCTGAGCCAGTTGCTGCCGCTGTCGGCCATCCTGCGCAATGCGGCCGGCGCCCAGAACGACGCCAGAAACTGAGGCTCGCATGATGCGCCGGTTGGCCGTGGCCTGCCTGTTGTCCGCACTCCTACTGGCGGTGAATGGTTGCTCGCCGGTGTCGCGCGCCTCGATGACCTCGCTGCGCCAGCTGATCCATCCGCACCGCCCCACGGTATCGCCGACGCCGGCCAGCGTGGCCGCCAAGCCGTACTACCAGCTCGAAGTCCGTTCGAAGGCGGGTTCGGCGCTGCTGATCCTGGGCAACGTCGACCATGGACGGGAAGCCTGGTATGACGCGACCGGGGAAATCCTGTTCCTGCACCATGGCGTGCTGGTCAAGACCTGGAACATGCGCCCGGACATCCTCGCCACCCGCCTGCCCGCCGACAGCCCGTTCCGTACCGGCCTGCAGCACCTGCAGGCACCGACGCAGACCACGCGCACGCTGGACCTGCCGGACTACCGCTACGGCGTGACCGCCACCTCGACCCTGACTCCGGAAGGCCTCCACGACGTCACCATCCTGGACCGGACGCACCGGCTGCTGCAGGTGAACGAGCGCATCCGCGCCCCGGCCGTGGATTTTGCCGCCGACAACCGCTACTGGGTGGACCCGAGTGACGGGTTCGTGTGGAAAAGCCGCCAGACCATCCCCGGCGGCCTCACCCTGACCCTCATCGAACTGCGGCCCTACCGTGGTGCCGGATCATGACCCTCGCCCGGCACGCAAAAAACCACCCTGTAGGAGCGCACCCGGGCGCGACCGGCGCGAGACTCCATGGAGGGCTGATGCTGTCGCGCCCAGGTGCGCTCCTACAACAACAGCGTGATTACGATTGCCGGAAACCCCTCTTTTGGTGCCGGGCCTTGATGGTGCTGGCCGCCTGCTTCGCGTTGCCGGCGATGGCGGGAACGCTGACGGTTCGGGTCGAGGGCCGCGTGGCCCATCCAGGCGCACAACAATGGCCCGACGGCTCGCGGCTGAGCGACGCCGTGCTCAAGGCCGACGTCCTGCCCGATGCCTATCCGCTGGGGGCAGCCTGGCTGCGGCCTTCCCTGCGCAGGACCCAGGCACGTTGGAAGGCCGGATTGCTGTACGAGGTCGGCCTGCTGCAAGGCCAGGCGCGTCTGGATGGCAAACCGGACCTGGCCGCACTGGCCGCGCGTCTGGAACGCCACTGGCGGGCCCTGCCGGTGACCGGCCGCCGGCGCCAGGCCCTGCTGGATCCGCGCCCGCTGGAAATCTCCGACCAGGACCACCTGCTGGCCAATGGCGACCGTATCGTCTACCCACCGCGCCCCACTACGGTACGCGTGATGGGCGCCGTGTCCCGCCCATGCACGCTGGCCTTCGTGCCGATGCAGGCCGCGCGGGGCTATCGCGCCTCCTGCCCGCTGGCGCCCGCCGCCGACCCCGACTGGCTCTACCTCATCCAGCCCGACGGCAAGGTCACCCGCCAGGGCATTGCCCTGTGGAACCGCCACGGCAGACAACCGCTGGCACCGGGCGCCATCGTGTACGTGCCGGTCGACCCGCGCGTCATCCCGTCTTCGGTGCGCGAGGACTTCAACCATGACGCGGCCCGTTTCCTGTCCACCCAGGTGCTGCCCGGAGCCGGCCAATGAGGCGCACGCACCTGTACCTGTGCCTGCTGCTGGGGCTGGCCCTGGCCGGGTCCGCATCGGCCCAGTCGATCGACTCCTGGACCCAGGACGACTACGGCGGCACGGGCCTGCTGCAGATGCCCTCGGCACGCATGGCGCCGGCCGGCGAGCTCAGCATCAACGCCAACCGCACCGTGCCGTACACGCGCTACAGCGTGTCGGTGCAGCCGTTTTCGTGGCTGGAAGGCACCTTCCGCTACACCGACATATCCGACCGCCGCTACGGCCCGCCGTCGTTGAGCGGAGACCAGAGCTACAAGGACAAGGCCGTCGATGTGAAGCTGCGCCTGTGGCGCGAAAGCCGCTGGTGGCCGGCCGTTGCCGTGGGCGCGCGGGACATCGGCGGCACCGGCCTGTTCTCGGGCGAGTTCGTGGCCGCCAGCAAGCGTTTCGGCGCCTTCGACGTCACCCTGGGGCTGGGCTGGGGCTACGTGGGCGCGCGCGGCGACATCCACAATCCGCTGGGCTGGATCGACGACCGGTTCAATACGCGACCCGCCCCAGACGTGAGTACAGGAGGCACATTCAATGCCCATAGTTGGTTTCGCGGTCCCATGGCCCTGTTCGGCGGCATCGAATACCAGACCCCGTGGGCGCCGCTGCGCCTGAAACTGGAGTACGACGGCAACAACTACCAGCACGAACCCAAGGACAACAACCAGCGCCAGGATTCCCCCTTCAACGTCGGCCTGGTCTACCGTGCCGGCCGCCACATCGACATCAACCTCGGCATCGAGCGCGGCAATACCGCCCTGTTCGGCTTCACCATCCACGGCAACATCGGCCACGCCGCGCCGGCGCCCAAGGTTCTCGACCCGCCCCCCGAGCCCAAGCCCAAACATCCCGCCACCACGCAGCCCGGACAGGCGGACTGGGCGGATATCAGCCGGCGCCTGCGCGACAACGCCGGGTTCCAGGTGCAGCAGGTGGCGCAGCGCGGGCGCGAACTGCTGGTGACCGGATCGCAACAGCGCTTCTACTACCCGGCCGAAGGCGTGGGCCGCGCCTCGCGCATCCTCGACCACGCCCTGGGCCCCGGCGTGGACTGGTTCACCCTGGTCGACACGCACGAGGGCCTGCCGGTGGTGCAGACCAGCGTGCACCGCCAGCGCTTCGACAAATTGCTGAGCCACGACCTGTCGCTGGGCGACTTCCGCCGCAGCGTGGAGCGCGATCCGCCCGACACCACCTCGACGCGCCAGGTGCTTTATCGCGCACCACCGAACCGCTACGAAGGCGGCTTCGGCGTGGGCCTGACGGAAAACATCGGCGGCCCCGACGCCTTCGTGCTGTACCGGCTCAATGCCACCTATGGCGCGCAATACCATTTCACGCGCCACCTGTGGTTGAGCACGGCGGCCCAGTTCGACCTGGTCGACAACTACGACAAGTTCAAGTACGACGCGCCGTCCCGGTTGCCGCGGGT
>CAZMMO010000146.1:0-5810 GCA_964567365.1 uncultured Rhodanobacteraceae bacterium
ACCTGCCGGTGATCCGCCAGTTGCGCGCCGACGGCATCGACGTGGCCGTGTGCGGCCAGGCCGTGGCCGAGCATCACTTCCAGTACGGCTGGGTGAGCAAGGATGTCACCGTGGCCCTGTCGGCATTGACCACCATCACCGAATTGCAGCAGAAGGGTTATGCCTTGATGCCTTTGTAGGCTTGTGGCGTTACCGGGAGAAGGCCCATGAAACCATCGTTTCTTCGTGCGCAACCGTTGTGGGCGGCCGGCATGCTCTTGCTGATGGCCAGTGGCGCGGCGGCGCAAACGGCGCCGGATGCCGCCGGCATCGCCAGCAAAGGCAACGGACATGGCGCGCCTCCGTGCGCCACCTGCCATGGCGCCGATGGCGGCGGCATGGCGGCCGCCGGCTTTCCGCGCCTGGCCGGATTGAATGCCGCCTACCTCGAGCGCCAGCTGGACAGCTTTGCCGACGGCTCGCGCGAGAACGCGGTGATGAAACCGATCGCCACCGCGCTCGACGAGGGCGAGCGCAAGGCGCTGGCGGAGTACTACAGCAAGCTGCCGATCCCGGCCGCGGCCGCCAAAAGCGAGGCTACGCCGACGGATGCCGCGTTGGGCAAGGCGTTGGCCACGCGCGGTCGCTGGAGCCAGCAGGTGCCGGGCTGCGTGGCATGCCATGGCCCGCATGGCGTCGGCGTGGGCACGCATTTCCCGGCGCTGGCCGGACAGTCGGCCACCTACATCGCCAATCAGCTCAAGGCCTGGCAGCAGGGCACGCGCCACAACGACCCGCTGGACCTGATGAAGCACGTGTCCTCGGCCCTGGACGAGAAAGACATCCAGGCCGTGTCGGCCTGGTTTGCCGCGCAGCCGGCCGCCCCGAAAACCGCCGTCAAGGGAGACACGCCATGAATGTTTTGTCGAACGGGCGATACCTGGCGATCGCCGTGGCGGTATTGTCGCTGGCGGCCTGCTCCGGGTCCGACCATGAAGCGACGTCTGCCAGGGAAACGTCGTCCGGCACGGCGGCTTCGGTTTCGGCGCCGGTCTCGACCGCGCCGGCCATCGCGACCTCGGCATCGGGAAATGCGGAAGGCGGCCGCAGATTGGCGCGGTTCTCGCCGCCACCGGAATCGGCCATACCCGACAACGCCTTCGGCGCCATGGTGCGCAAGGGCGAGCGGATCTTCAACCACACGCAGAAATACGCCGGCGCGTACGTCGGCAACGGGCTCAACTGCAGCAATTGCCACCTCGATGCCGGCCGCCGCCCCGATTCGGCGCCGATGTGGGCGGCGTACGTGCGCTATCCGCGCTACCGCTCCAAGAACGACAAGGTCAACAGCTTCACCGAGCGCCTGCAGGGCTGCTTCAAGTTCAGCATGAACGGCAAGGCGCCGCCGGCCGACAGCGAAGTCATCAAGGCGTTGACCACGTACGCCTACTGGCTGGCCACGGGCGCGCCGACGGGCAAGGACCTGGCCGGTTTCGGTTATCCCAAGCAAGGCTACGAACCGCCGCAAAAGCCGGACTATGCACGCGGCAGGAAAGTGTTCGAGAGTCATTGCGCCCTGTGCCATGGCGCCGACGGGCAGGGCCAGAAAGTGGCCGGCCAGTATGTGTTCCCGCCGCTGTGGGGTCCCGAATCGTTCAACTGGGGCGCCGGCATGCATCAGCTGAACAATGCCGCCGCCTTCATCAAGGCCAACATGCCGTTCAGCCGCGGCGGCACGCTGACCGACCAGCAGGCCTGGGACGTGGCCATGTACATGGACAGCCACGAGCGCCCGCAGGACCCGCGCTTCAACGGCAGCGTGGCCGAGACGCGCAAGAAGTATCACGACAGCCAGTGGTCGCTGTACGGCAAGGAGGTCAACGGGCACCTGCTGGGCAGCGGCGCGTCGGCCGGAGGTCACGCAAAGTGAGCCGTCGTCATTGCATCCGGTGGCTGATGCCGACGGCGGTGCTTTGCGCCGCCGGTGTCGCGCAGGCCGCCGACCTGCCGGTCGGCGCCACGCAGGTGGGGGGCAAGGTGTTCGTCGACGCCTCCCACATCGACCGGACCACGGCCGCGGGACGCGGCGACGGCAGCGGCAACGGCGCCGACCTCACGCGTTTCTACCTCAACGTCGACCATCGTTTCAGCGACGTGTGGTCGGCGCACCTGCTCACCGACATCCAGTGGCACCGCCATGACGATCCGACCGACCTGTGGGTCAAGCATGCCTATCTGCAGGGCGATTTCAGCAAGGCCTTCGTGTTGCGGCTTGGCGCGGCGGCCACGCCGTGGGTGGGGCTGGTCAACCAGTGGTACGGCTATCGCTACGTGGAAAAGGACCTGATCATGCGCGCCAAGGTGGGCAGTACGGCCGACTGGGGCGTGCATGCGCTGGGCGCGCTGGGATCCGGGCGCGGCGACGTGGACTATGCGGTTTCGGTGATCACCGGCGCGGGCTACAAGAAACCGCGCCTGGGCAACGGACCGGATGTCGGCGCGCGCGTGTCGTGGCAACCCAGCGCACACACCGTCGTGGGTGTCGGCGGCTACCACGGCACCCTGGGCCGGGACGTGGACGGTCGCGAGGCATTGCATACCGCACGGCGCTGGGATGTCATGGCGGCGTATGCCGATGAGCGCTGGCGCCTGGGCGGGCAGTATTTTCATGCCGACGACTGGAACCGCGTGCTCGACCCCGCGGGCGATACCAGCCACGGCTGGTCGGTCTGGGCAAGCATGCGGGTGACTCCGCGGGTGTCGGTGTTCGTGCGCCACGACCACCTCCAACCCAGCGCCAGCCTCGACCCCGAACGCCATGATCGCTACAGCAACGCCGGTGTCGAATGGCGGGCCGGCAAAGGGTTGCGGCTGGCCGCGGTCTACAAGCGCGAACGCCTCCGCGTCGGGAGTGCATCTTTCGAAACCACGAACGAGGTGGGCGTGTGGGCGCAGGTGACGTTCTGACCGGTTGAAACATCATGCAGGCAATCTCTGTCGGCCCATGGGTCTTTTCCGTGGGCGTGCTGGCCATTCTGCTGGGTCTGGCCGCGGCGCACGCGGCCGCCGGCTTCATGAAAAAGCGCGGGTACGGCGATGCCGGGCCGGCCTTGTGGTGGCTGCTGCTGGCCGCGCTGGTGGCGGCCCGGGGTGCCTTCGTGTGGCGCCAGTGGCAGGGCTACCGTCTCGAGCCATGGACGACGCTGGACATTCGCGATGGCGGTTTCGCCATCCGGGTCGGCATCGCCGTGCTGGTGCTGGCCGCCTCATGGTGGTGGCTGCGCCGGCCCCGGCTGCGTTGTGCATTGCCGGTGGCGGTGGCATGCGGGCTGGTGGCGTGGGGCGCGGTGACGCTGGCCGCCGGCCAGTTGCGGCAGGCGGCGCATCCGCCGGTGCCGGACGTGGTCCTGCGGCGCCTGGATGGCGGCACCACGACGCTGGCCGCGCTGCGCGGCCGGCCCATGGTGGTCAACCTGTGGGCCACCTGGTGCGGGCCATGCCGGCGCGAAATGCCGATGCTGGTGGCGGCGAGCCAGGCCATGCCCGACGTGCGTTTCGTGTTCGTCGACCAGGATGAGTCGGCGGCCGCCGTGCGCGCGTTTCTGGACAGCGAAAAACTGGCGCCCCGGCATGTGCTGATCGATACAGGCAGCCGGTTGGCACGTCTCTACCACGCGCCCGGTTACCCGACTACGCTGTTCCTGGACGCCAAAGGCCGCCTGCGCGACATGCGCGTGGGGCCGTTGTCGCGTGCCACGTTGCAGGCACATCTCACCCGCGTCACTTCCCGTTCCCCCATCGAGAAAAAATGAAATGAAAAGCCTGATTCTTGCCACCCTGCTGAGCCTGCTGCTGGTCGGCTGCAGCCATGCCCGTGCCCCGGAACAGGCGCAAACGTCGCCGGCGGTGTCGTCATCGACGGTGGCGAAGGCGCTGGCCGGCGGTGGAATGACGATTGCCGGGAAGATGGATGCGCCTGCGGGTTATCAGGGCTATGTCGGCAACTACCGGGGCCGCAAGCTGCCGGTGTACGTGTTGCCCGACGGCAAGCACCTGATGGTCGGCACGCTGCTGGACCTGCAGGGCCACGACCTGACCTCGCCGGCGATGCGCGAGGCGGCCGATGCCGGTTTCGGCGCGGCGCAATGGAAACAGTTGCAACAGTCGGCCTGGTTCGCGGTCGGCAACCCCGACGCCAAGCGCGTGGTGTATGCCTTCATGGATACCGAATGCCCCTACTGCCACAAGTTGTGGCAGGCCTCGCAGCCGTGGATCGCCGGCGGCAAGGTCGATTTGCGCATCATCACGGTGGCGGTGATTTCGCCCAGCAGCCTGCCGCGTGGCGCGGCCATCCTCGGCTCCGGCGATCCGGCCGCGGCGTGGCGCGAAAACGAAAAACATTTCGGCAAGGACCAGGCGGCGCCGCAGGGCGACCCGTCGCCGGAGGCGGTCGCGAAGATCCGCGCCAACAACGCGCTGATGAGCGAGCTGGGCTTTTACGGCACGCCCGGCGTCGTCTACAAGGATGCGCAGGGGCGCATCCACACGCTGCATGGCCTGCCGCCCGATCCGGACCGGCTCAAGGCCGTGTTCGAGGACTGATCACGCGGTCCGCGCGACGCCGAAGCGCACGCACACTTCCGCGAAGTCCGGCATGGCGTCGGCGGCCCCGGGATGTTCGGTCGCCATGGCGGCGACGCGCCCGGCGTGGACGACCGCGGTGCGCATGGGCTGCCCGTCCCAACGGACCAGGCCGGCGGCCAGGGCGCCGCAGAACGCGTCGCCGGCGGCGGTGGTGTCCACGGCCGTGACCTTTTCGGCGGCCACGCGATAGCAGTCCCGGTCATCGGCGTGGCGTGCCTCGCCGTGGGACACGAAACAGCCGCGCGCGCCCAGGGTGATCACCACGCTGGCGCCGGTCAGCCTGCGCGACAGCGCGTGCAGGTCCGCGTCGTCCATATCCGCCACGGCGTCGGCGCGCACGCGCCGTCCGGTGAAGCGCGTGCACAGTTCGGCGAACTCGCTTTCGTTGGGGGTCAGCACGTCGGCCAGGCGCAGGCACTCGGGCGTGGTGTCCGGGTGCACCGGCGCCGGATTGAGCACGCGGACCAGGCCGTGCCCGCGGGCCCGGTCCAGGGCATGGACGACGGCCTCGAGGTTGTTCTCCATCTGCGCCAGCAGGACGCCGGCGTCGGCGAGGACCGATGCGTTGGCGTCGATGTGCGCGGGATCCAGGTGCTCGTTGGCGCCCAGGTCGACGATGATGCGGTTCTGGCCGCCGGCCTCGACGATGATGCAGGCGCTGCCGGTGGCATGTGCCGTGTCCACCTGCCAATGGCCGTGCAGGCCCTTGTCGCGGGCGATGCGTTCGGCCAAGCGGCCCAGTTCGTCGTCGCCGTGTGCGCCGAGAAAGGCCGTGGCGACCCCCTGGCGCGCGCAGGCCACGGCCTGGTTGAAACCCTTGCCGCCGGGGCCGGTGGAAAAACCGTGGCCGCGCCGGGTCTCGCCGGCCGTCGGTGCATGGTCGATGCGCCAGACATGGTCCTGGTTGTAGCTGCCGACCACCACGACCTGCGCGGACATCGGTCAGGCCCCTTGCAGCATCGTGGTGTCGCCGCGCCGGTGGCGGTACTTGAACAGCGGCACGAACACGATCGCCATCACCAGCGCATAGGCGGCGAAGGACAGCCAGATGCCGCGCCAGTCCATGCAGATCTGCGTGTCTGCGTTGCAGGCCGGGTTGGTGAAGAACGCTTCGATGACCCAGCCGGCGATCAGGCTGCCGGCGACGGCGCCGACGCCGTTGGTCATGAACATGAAAAGGCCCTGCG
>CAZMMO010000147.1:0-5746 GCA_964567365.1 uncultured Rhodanobacteraceae bacterium
GGTGATGCTTCGACAGGCTCAGCACAGGGTACGCTTCGCGTATCGAACCATGAACGGCGCAAGAGGACCCGGACACGCCGGCTCAAGCAAGGGCCATTGACCCCGAACGGCTTTCAGCCGTGCTCCCCAGCGCGAACCGCCGCAATCACATTCGAGACGATTTCCGTATTCAACCCCGCGTGCGTCACAGCAACAAGACGAACGGACCATGTTCGCGACAATTCCTAAATGGGAGGGGGTATCGTGCAAATTCGCAGCTCAAACAGGTGCAAGAAGGGGTTCGTGTTGCTGGCCGTGTTGTACGTCTGCCTGCTGCTGGCATGTTCCAGCGCGTGGGCTGGCGATGCCGAACGAACGGTCAAGCTTCACATCGCGGCGGCGCCGCTCGGTCCCGCACTGATCCAGTTCTCGGACCAGGCCAGTGTGCAGGTGGTGAGCGATGCCGTGGACGTATCGCACGCGCGCAGTCCCGGCGTGTCCGGCACCATGACGGTCGCGGCGGGACTGACGCGGTTGCTGGCCGGCACCGGCTTCTCATTCGAACGTGTCGACGACAACACCTATGCGGTCACCACCGCCGGGCACGCAACCGGTGATGCAGCCACCGGTGCGACCGGGTCGCAGACACCATCCCTTCCGAGTCCGTCGTCGGCCGGCCCGGCAGCGAACCGGCAGGCGCAGGAACAACCGGGCCATACGTCGCTGGAAGCGGTCGTGGTGGTGGCCTCGCGCAGGCCGGTGTCCATCAGCCAGATTCCGGCCAGCGTGTATTACCTGGATCCCGAGGACATCCAGGCCCGGATCCGCGGAGGGGCCACTCTCAAGCAGGTCCTGGGCGCGCTGGTGCCGGCCATGGATGTCGGATCACAGACCCGCACCAACGCCTACCAGAACCTACAGGGGCGCGAAGCGCAGGTGATGATCAACGGCGTGTCGCTGATGAGCTCGCGCGCCATCCACCGCCAACTGGATTCGATCGACCCCTTCAACATCGACCACATCGTGGTGTTGTCCGGCGCATCGAGCATCTACGGCGCCGGCGCCAGCGGCGGCGTCATCAACATCGTCACGAAAAAAGGCAGCCCGGGCCCCCTGGGCGCGACCTTGCAAGTGGCGCTGGGCACCAAGGGCAAGAGCGACATCGGCAACCGCAAGGGTGCCTTCGCACTGCATGGCGGCAACGACAGCGTGTCCGGACGCCTCAGCTTTGCCTGGAACAAGACCGACGGTTTTTACGGACCCGATGGCAACCAGATCTTCTACGACATCAGCCAGACCGGCCTCCAGTACAACGTGAGCAAGGATGTCATGGGCAGCCTCACGTTCGATTTCGGCGGCGGCGGCACCTTGCAGTTGCTCGCCCAGCACTACAGCTCACAGCGGCATGGCGGCAAGGGCCTGTACCTGGGGCCCAACCTGGCGGGCCTGATGGGTTACCCGGCGCTGCTGGAAATGCGCGATGGCCTGTCGATGGACTTCAAGCCGGGCACCTCGCGCGACCTGGTCACCGCCGACTGGAACGCACCGGGGCTGGTCTTCGGGCAGGATCTCCTGTTGCAGCTCTATTACCGCTCGGCAAACCTGAACTTCTATCCGTTCCCCGAATTCGCTCCCGTAACCCTGGCGGGCGGCTTCAGCACGCAGGTGCCGTTTTATGGCGCGTCGAGCCAGGACACTACCGTCAAGGGCCTGAGAACCGCCCTGATTGCCGACCTGGGCAACGACGCCTCATTGACCTACGGGGTGGATTACGCATGGGAGAACTTTCATGCCAGCGAGACCATGTTCGACACGGCCACCGCTTTTGCCAGTGGCGGCATGACGTTCGACAAGTCCGGCAAGATCGGGAAATATCCCGGCTTCAAGACGCGCCAGCTGGCCGCATTCGTCCAGGGCCAGTGGCAGGCGGGCCCGAACGTGCAGTTGAGCGCCGGAGTGCGCGGTGAGCACATCAACTTCGACGTGGATGACTTCGTGGGGTATTACCAACAGGCCCTGATCTTCCAGGGCGTGGCAAGCTCGGCCGACAGCATTCCGGGCGGCAGCAACGACTACAGCGCCCTGCTGCCGAACCTGGGTGTGGTGTGGTCGATGGGTGGATCCCGGCAGCAGCTGTACGCCAATTATTCGGTCGGCTTCGAGGTGCCCGATCCGGCCAAGTACTACGGTCAGGGCGATTACCTGCTGGACGGCCTGGGCGGGCACCTGCTGCTGGGCAACAGCACCAATGTCGCCAGCTCGCCGCTCAAGGCCATCAAGACACGGCAACTGCAGCTGGGCTTCCGCGGTACCGTCGGCGGATTCGACTACGACGTCGCCTCGTTCCTTGCCAAGTCGGACAAGACCTACAACCTGGTGCCCGTGATCCTCAAGGTGGTCGAGGTCGACGATCCGGTGCGGACCTACGGTGTCCAGGGCAAGCTGTCGTACCGGTTCCATCCCGACTGGCGCATCGGAGCATCGGGCATGTGGGTGCAGACCGACCAGAAGTCGAACGGCCATTGGCAGGACGGCCCCGTGGTCAGCTCCAGCCCGTCCAAGCTTGTCTCGTTCCTGTCGTATGCACCGTCAAGCACGGGGCTGTCGGCCACCCTGCAATCGACCACGGTGTTCGATCTCGAGGGTACGGGCGGCGAGCGGCTCAATGGCTTCACGACATGGTCCCTGCTGGGTTCGTGGCAGGTGCGCAACTGGCGGATCAATGCCGGCGTCGAGAACCTGTTCAACCATTATTACCAGACGCTCTGGAGCCAGCGTCAGCAGATTTTTGCCGGCGCGGTACTGGCACCGGCAGTGTATTTCCAGGGTATGGGACGCCGCTACAGCGTGACCGCCACGGTGGATTTCTGACATGTCGTCGTCGGCCTGGCCCGAACTCGCCGGTGCGCTGATCGCGTTGTGTGCGTCACCGCTGTTGCTGGCGCACGCATGGCGCCGCGGCGACGAGGGCCGGGTCACGCGCGTCGGCGGTTGGCTGGCGCTGCTCGTGGCATTGGTACTGTTTTCGGCATGGGCCGGTCTGGCCAGGGGCATTGCCCTTGGACTGATCGCCCTGCCGGTGCCGGCACTGGCGATGACCTGGATTCGACGCAACCGGCACGTATTCCGCCAACCGCAACCGCAACAACGCCGCACGGGAGACAGGGCACGGCAAGGCCGTACCCGCGCATGGCGCATGCTCGCGCGCGTGTTGATCGCACTGCCCTTGTCGCTGCTGGCCGCGATCACCTGCGCGACGCAGGTCTCCTTCCTGGCCGGCTCCCTGGCCGGAGGCGTGGCGGTGGCGCTGGGAGTAGTGGTGGCGCTGTGGGCCCTGGCGGCCTTCTGGGCCCTGGCGGATGCCACGCTGTGGCGTCCGGCCGGTGGCCTGGCCCTGCTGGCGCTGGCATGCGGGGTACCGTTATGGCTGCCGTGAACATGCCCGCTCGAAGCCGCGTGCGGTTGCCTTCCGGCTGGCTGCATGGCGCGCGGTCGGCCCACCTGACCCTGGGACTGGCGGCGGCCGCACTGCTGTACATCGTGGTGCTTTCGGGCTCGTTGTTGATGTTTGCCAACCTGCTGGATCATGGCCAGCAGGCGCATGTTCCCGCCGTCGGCTCCGTATCGCCCGTGCGGGCGCAAGAGGCTGTCGACGCGCTTCCGGGTGGCCCGGAGGACTGGCGCCGCATCAGCCTGACATACCCGGCGCCCCAATTGCCGCAACTGGTCCTGCAAGCCGAGGATGCGCACGGTGTCGCGCACCGCTTTGCGGTGGACGCCTCCGGGACGCTGCATCCGCAGCGGCCGCAATGGTCGGGATTCCTGCTCGAGCTGCACAAGAACCTGATGTTGCCGGGTCTGCCCGGCGGCCTGCTGGTCGGCCTGCTGGGGATATCGCTGCTGGCCATGCTCATCAGCGGCGTGTTGTCGTATCCGCACGTGTTCCGGGACGCCTTCTTGTTCCGGGGCCGTGCCCACGAATGGTTGCGCCAGGCCGACCTGCACCACCGGCTCGGCACCTGGGCCCTGCCGTTCCACATCGCGATCAGCTTTACCGGAGCGGCGATGGCACTGGGCGTGCTGGTGGCCGCCCTGGTCGGATCGTTCGGCTATCGGGTGTCGGTCGACGCGGTCGGCGACGCGCTGCTGGGGCCCTCTCTCGGCGCCGAATATGTCCGCGCGGCGTCGCCACCGGATCTTGTGGCCATCCTGGGCAAGGTCGGCCACGGCGAAGCTCCGGCGCATATCCAGCGTGTCATCATCATGCATCCGGGCCAAAGCAACCGGCTGGTGCGGGTGGACGTGGCCGAACCGGGACGGCTGGTCTACGGCGACCGGCATTTCTTCGACGCACAAGGCCACGCCATCACGCCGGGAGGCATGCTGCAGAATCACCCCGGCCGTGCGTTCTACAGCGGAATGGTCGGTCTGCACTTCGGTGGTTACGGCGGCCTGCCCCTGCGCATCGTCTATGCCCTGCTCGGACTGGCGCTGTGCACGATCGTCGCCAGCGGAATGCGTCAATGGCTGGCGCGGCAGCGCACGCGGGCCTGCCCGCGGCCAAGACTGGAGAACCTGTGGGCCGGCTGGGTATGGGGCAGCGCGCTGGCCCTGGCCGCCTCCTATGTCGCAGCCCTGGCCAGCGGCTACCTGGCCGCGCGACCCGCCACCGTGTTCGCGTGCGCACTGGCACTGGCGTTGCTGGCGTCACTGGTTGCGTCGGGTCACCCGCGACGCCTGCGCTGGACGCTGCGCGGAGCCCTCGCGATCATTGCCATCGCAGGGCTGGTGCTGGCGTGGGTGTGACCGTGCGGGCAAGCGTGGATTGCCGCCGTTGCCGTCAACCCTTTCGACCGGGTCTGGCCAGGCGCCGCATCCAGGATGCGACGTCCGTTTTTCCCGAAGCCTCCAGGCCGGCCAGACAATCCTCGAAGATGTCGTCGCTTTCATCCTGGCCCAACTTCAGGGTCGCGCGCACCTCGTGGATGTCGGCATGGAAACCGACCACGTGCTGCGCCAGCTGCGCATACCGCGGTCCCATGTCGTCGATGCGCCACGGACGCGGGTGGCGCGCTTCCATGGCGGTCACCAGGTCCTCCAGCCGCTTGCGTATCGTGGCCGGATCCTCCTCCAGCACCACCGTGACGTGGAACGCGACGCTGGCGTAATTCCAGCTCGGCGCACTGGTGCGGTTGCGGTACCACGACGGCGACACGTAAGCCTGCGGGCCCATGAGAAGCACCAGTGCATCGGGGTCCGCCTCCAGTTGCTTCACGTGGGGATTGCTGCGCGCAAAATGGCCCACCAGCGTGCGCGGATTGCCCTGCCCGTCGCAGCGCAACTGCACGGGAATGGGAGTGGCGGCAAAATCGGCCGGGCGACCGCACAAAATCCACGCCAGCGGATAGTTCTCGACCAGCGCCTGGATGTCCGAAGGATCACGCGGCTGGAATACCTTCTTGCTGCCAACGCTCATGGCAATGACTCCTCTTTCCTCGGCAAGAACCGGCGCTGTCCGCGCCGGGATGAATGAATGGTGGAACGATGCGGTGGCCGGAACGGGCACCGTCGTCGTGGGCGCATCACTCGTGCAACAGATGCCCCATGGCAATCGCCGTGTCGAAGGACGCCTTGAAAGCGGCGTCGATCACTCCCGACATTTCCAGGAACCCATGGGTCAGGCCCGGATATTGCCTGCGCACCACCGGCACGCCAGCCGCTTTCAGTTTGTCGGCCAGCACACGGTCCTGGTCCCGCAACGGGTCGA
>CAZMMO010000148.1:0-5703 GCA_964567365.1 uncultured Rhodanobacteraceae bacterium
CGTCGCGAAATAGTTGTCGCCCTGGGGTACGACCGAGCCGAGGTACTGGCGCACCAGATCGGGGTGATGTGCGATGGCGTGGCTCATGGAGCAGAAGATGACGCCGACCTTGGCCAGTTGCTCCTGCGCGGTATTGGCCACCGACACCGAGTCGAACACGGCATCGACGGCCACGCCGGCAAGCTTGGCCCGCTCGTGCAGCGGCACGCCCAGCTTGTCGTAGGTGGCCAGCAGTTCCGGGTCGACCTCGTCCAGCGACTTGGGCTTGTTCTTGGGCGCCGAGTAATAGCTGATGGCCTGGAAATCGATCGGTCCCAGCTTGACCTTGGCCCAGTCGGGCCGGCGCATGGTCAACCAGTGCCGGTAGGCTGCCAGCCGCCACTCGGTCATCCATTCCGGCTCTTCCTTGATCGCCGAAAGCTGGCGGATGATGTCCTCGTTCAAACCCGGCGGCAGGCTGATGCTCTCGATGTCGGTGACGAAACCGGCGTCGTAACGTCGCGACAATGCCTCGACGACCTCGGCATTCTCGCTCGCCGCGGCCGGAGTCTCGATCACTTCGCGGGTCATGTCATTCATGGGGATTATCCGTGCAGCAATGGGGTGGCGGTGTTCTTGTGGCCGGCGGCCGGATGCAGCATGTCCGCCAGACTGACCCCCTGCAGGGCTCCGCTCACGGCGCGGTTGATGCGCTGCCAGCTTCCGCGCACGCTGCAATGGGCTTCGCGATCGCACTGGCCGACGGCAAGACTGCATTCGGTCATGCCCAGCGGGCCTTCCAGTGCCTCGACGATTTCCGCCAGGCTGATGTCGACGGCATCCCGGGTCAGCCGGTAGCCGCCGTTGGCGCCGCGGAACGACTTCACCAGACCGGCCCGTGCCAGCATCTTCAACAGTTTGCTCACGGTGGGCGTTTCCAGTCGGGTGCACTCGGCAATCTGCGTGGTGCTCAATACCTGGTCCGGGCTTGCGGCCAGACAGGTCATCACCACCGTGGCGTAGTCAGTGAGTCGGCTGATGCGGAGCATGGGAAGGGAGCCGAAGCGTTAAAGGGTACCGAAATGGTACTAATTTGTGCGAGGGACGTCAATCACCCGCTGCGGCTTTTGGATCTGCAGGGCGGGCATTGCCCGCCACCACCGTACGCCGCCCGGATTGGATCGGCGGGCA
The DNA here is from genome assembly GCA_964567365.1 of uncultured Rhodanobacteraceae bacterium. Classification (GTDB taxonomy): domain Bacteria; phylum Pseudomonadota; class Gammaproteobacteria; order Xanthomonadales; family Rhodanobacteraceae; genus Oleiagrimonas. Next base: position 1,171 of record CAZMMO010000148.1, read on the forward strand.
ATGCCCGCCCTTTATATCTACGGGCTCAATCGCACCTTCTTCGGCGCCGCCCTATGGGATCGGGCACGCGTGTCGTCAGACGCCGATGCGGCCGCCGGACTTGCGCACGATCAGCATGGCCAGTTCCAGCGACTGCTCGTAGTTGAGACGCGGATCGACGTGGGTCTTGTAGGCCCGCTGCAGATCGGTCTCGCTGAGCGCGCGCGCGCCACCCAGGCATTCGGTGACGTCCTCGCCGGTAAGCTCCAGGTGCACGCCGCCGAGCCGCGTCCCGACCTCGGCGTGGATGTTGAACGCCTGTTCCAGCTCGCCGCAGATGTTGCTGAAGCGGCGGGTCTTGAAGCCGTTGGACGTGGTTTCCGTATTGCCGTGCATGGGATCGCACACCCACAACACACGCCGCCCCGAAGCCTTCACCGCGCGCAGCAGCGGCGGCAGATCCTCGGCGATATGCGTCGCCCCCATGCGATGCACCAGGGTCAGGCGACCCGGCTCGTCGTCGGGGTTGAGCGTTTCGATCAGCCGCAGCAGATCGTCCGGCTTGAAGCCGGGCCCGACCTTCACCGCCACCGGATTGCGGATGCCGCGGCAGTACTCCACGTGGGCGCCGTCAAGCGCGCACGTGCGCTTGCCGATCCAGGGGAAATGCGTGGCCAGGTTGAACCAGCCCCATTGGCGCGGCACCTTGCGCGTCTGCGCCTGCTCGTACGGCAGCAGCAGGGCCTCGTGGGAGGTGAAAAAGTCCACCCGCGAGAAACTTTCCAGCGGCTCGTCGGCCAGCGTTTCCATGAAGCGCAGGGCATTGGTGATGCCCTCGACCATGCCGCGATACTCGCCGGCCAGCGGCGACTGTTCCACCCACGACAGATCCCAGTACTCGGGATGACGCAGGTCGGCGAAACCGCCGTCGACGAGCCCGCGGACGAAGTTCATGGTCATGGCCGAGCGGGCATGCGCCTGCACCATGCGCTGCGGATCGGGCCGCCGCGCCGTAGCGGTGAATTCGGGGCCGTTGATGATGTCGCCACGGTAGCTGGGCAGATCGACACCGTCACGCGTCTCGATGTCGGCCGAACGCGGCTTGGCGTACTGGCCGGCAAAGCGCCCTACCCGTACCACCGGCAGTTTCAGCCCGTGCACCAGCACCAGGCTCATCTGCAGCAGCACCTTGAGCCGGTTGGTGATGACGCTGTTGTTGCAGTCGGCGAAGCTTTCCGCGCAGTCGCCGCCCTGCAGCAGGAAATGCCTGCCTTCCTGGGCCTCGGCCAGGCGGCGCTTGAGCGCCAGCACTTCCCAGGAGGTCACCAGTGGCGGCAGACCGGCCAGCTGGTGCAGGGCACCCTCCAGCTCCGTCGCATCGTCATAGGTGGGTTGCTGGGCGGCCTGCCGGCGCTGCCAGGATTCCGGCGACCAGTTCTCCGGCTCATGCACGGCTTCGAGTTTGCTATCGACCGGTTTCATCCATCGTGCCACGTGTTTCATGGGAAAAGACTACGCATCATCGCGCCTCCGGGGAAATGGCGCACAAGCATGATGCTACACCAGAAATCGACTCTTCACCCGGTTCAGGCCCTTCTGGCGCCCCGCGCGCTCCAGCAGGCCCAGGCGCCGAGCAGCAAGTACCAGATCAGCGTCCAGCCCGGCATGGTCAAGCCCAGGAACCGCCAATGCACGGCGGCGCACTCGCCCGATCCGGCAAAGACGATCTTCAACGCCTTGGTCCAACCAAACGCATCGAACAGGTAACCCAGGCCGGGCCCGCAACTGGGCACCAGCTCCGGCGGCAGGCTCTGCAGCCACAGTTGCCGCGCGGCGACCGCGATGCCCCACGCCGCACCGACCAGTATCAGTACCGTGTACACCCAGCGCCATCGGCTGCGCGGCGCATGCAAGCCGCCGACCAGGAAAAACACACCCATCACGATGAAGGCGATCCGCTGGAACACGCATAGCGGGCACGGCACCAGGCCGAGGTAGATCTCGGCATACAGGGCATAGCCCAGCAACGCGGCACACACGACGAATCCGGACAGGTACGCGGCGCGATACGACCAGCGGAGTGGGTTCATGGTTCGACGGGCAAGCGGGCGGAAGAAGGCAAGGTAGCGGTTGTACCCGCACGGGGCAAGCATGTCGCAACAAAGCCAAGGCCCCGGTCGATGGCTCGATCGGGGCCTTGCGTATCATCCGCGAGACAGAAAGAAAAACCGGCGCGGGCTTACTCCTCGTCAGCGGCTGCCTGCGGGCGATCCACCAGCTCGACGTAGGCCATGGGGGCATTGTCGCCCACGCGGTGGCCGCACTTGAGAATGCGCAGGTAGCCGCCGGGGCGCTGGGTGTAGCGTGGACCCAGTTCGGTGAACAGTTTGCCGACGGCTTCCTTGTCGCGCAGGCGCGCAAACGCCAGGCGGCGGTTGGCAACGCTGTCGGTCTTGCCCAGGGTGATCAGCGGCTCGGCGACGCGGCGCAGCTCCTTGGCCTTGGGCAAGGTGGTGCGGATCAGCTCATGCTTGAACAGCGAGGCGCTCATGTTGCGAAACATGGCCTTGCGGTGGCTGCTGGTCCGGTTGAATTTGCGTCCGGAATTCTGATGGCGCATGGCGAATTTCTCTCTGTTTTATCGTTATGGAATACCGGCACGTATGTCCGGCATCCGCGGTTGCCCGCTATTCAAAAGTCTGTACGGAACGACTTTATCGAGAAGTGCGGCCATGGAAGGCCGCTTGTGATCCGGCAAGAGCCACGAAACAGGCTCTTGCCAACAACCTGATACCAAGGCGATCAGGGACGATCGCACAAACAAACCCTCAATCAAACCTCAAGGCATACCACTCAACCAAGCTGCATCCCGTGGGCCAGCCCCGGCGGCGGCCAGTTCTCCAGCTTGGTGCCCAGCGCCAGGCTCTTCGCGCCCAGCACGTCCTTGATTTCGGTCAGCGACTTCTTGCCGAGATTGGGGGTCTTGAGCAGTTCCACCTCGGTCTTCTGCACCAGGTCGCCGATGTAATAGATGCTTTCGGCCTTGAGGCAGTTGGCCGAGCGCACGGTCAGTTCCAGGTCGTCGATCGGGCGCAGCAGGATCGGGTCGAACCCGTTCTGCTCCGGCGTGTCGGCCTCGGCCTCGCGACGCGAGAAATCGCCGAACACGGACAATTGGTCGTTGAGGATCTCGGCCGCCTTGCGCACCGCGTCCTCGGCGCTGATCGCGCCATTGGTGTCGATGTCCAGGACCAGCTTGTCGAGGTTGGTGCGCTGCTCCACGCGCGCCGCCTCGACTTCGTAGGCCACGCGCCGCACCGGTGCGAAGGAGGCATCCAGCTGCAGACGGCCGATCGGGCTGGCTTCGTCATCCGGATGCTGGCGGGCGCTGGCCGGCTGGTAGCCGAGGCCGCGGCTCACCTTCAGGCGCATGCTCAGCGTGATGTCCTTGGTCAGGTGGCAGATCACGTGGTCGGGGTTGATGATCTCGACCGTGTGGTCGACGGTGATGTCACCGGCCTTGACCTCGCCCTTGCCCTTCTTGGTGAGGGTCAGCATGACCTCGTCGCCGCTGTGCTGCCGGATGGCCACGTCCTTGAGGTTCAGGAGCACCTCGATGACGTCCTCCTGCAGGCCCTCCAGCGTGGTGTACTCGTGCAGCACGCCGTCGATCTCGACTTCGGTGATGGCCGAACCGGGAATGGACGAAAGCAGCACGCGACGCAGTGCATTGCCGAGCGTATGACCGAAGCCGCGCTCGAGCGGCTCCACCACGACGCGGGCATGGTTGGGCCCCACTTCCTCGACACGGAGGCCTCGCGGCTGCAACACACTTGTAGAAGAAACTGCCATGGATGGCTCCGAATATCTCTTGTGAATAGTCCGCACAACCGGCGGTCTGATCTTGCCGCCAGAAAGCATGGCGGTTGCTCTGGTGAAGAGTCCGCCATGGGTGGCGGGCTTTGTTCTTTGCCGTCATGTCAGGGAGGACGGCTGCAACAACATCCGGCGGGTGGTTACTTGGAGTAAAGCTCGATGATGAGGTTCTCGTTGATGTCCGCCGGCAGGTCGCCACGATCCGGGACGGCCTTGAACACGCCGGCAAACTTGGCGCTGTCGACTTCCACCCACAGGGGACGCAGGTCCATGCTGTCGGCCAGGTCGGAAGCCTCCTTGACGCGCAACTGCTTGCGGGCCTTCTCGGTCAGGCCGATCTCGTCGCCCGGCTTGACCTGGTAGGAAGGAATGTTGACCTTCTTGCCGTTCACCAGCACGGCCTTGTGCGCCACCATCTGGCGGGCCTGGGCGCGGGTGACGGCAAAGCCCATGCGGAACACGACGTTGTCCAGGCGGCTTTCGAGCAGACGCAACAGGTTCTCGCCCGTGTTGCCCTTGGCGGCGTTGGCCTTGCCGTAGTAGTTGCGGAACTGGCGCTCCAGCACGCCGTACATGCGCTTGACCTTCTGCTTCTCGCGCAACTGCACGGCATAGTCGGACAGGCGGATGCGCTTGTTGGCGCCATGCTGGCCGGGCTTGTTTTCCAGCTTGCACTTG
>CAZMMO010000149.1:0-5679 GCA_964567365.1 uncultured Rhodanobacteraceae bacterium
CCGGGGCGAAGTGCTCGAGGTGCTGCATCATTTGCGGCAGCAGGCGGACAAGCCGGTGGAACGGCCCAATTTGTGTTTGTCCGATTTCGTCGCACCGAAGGAGAGCGGCAAGGAAGACTGGGTGGGTGGCTTTGCCGTCACCGCGGGGCTGGGTATCGAAGAGCATCTGGAGCGTTTCAAGGCCGACAACGACGATTACTCGGCGATCATCCTCAAGGCCCTGGCCGACCGCCTGGCCGAGTCGTTCGCCGAGCACATGCATCTGCGCGTGCGTCGCGAATTTTGGGGCTACGCCGCCGACGAGGACCTGGACAACGAAGCCCTGATTGCCGAGAAGTACCGTGGCGTCCGTCCCGCGCCCGGCTACCCGGCCTGCCCCGACCACACCGAAAAGACCACGCTGTTCAAGCTGCTCGACGTCACCGCCAACACCGGCATCGAACTCACCGAAGGCTTCTCGATGTACCCCGCCGCCGCCGTGTCCGGCTGGTACTTCAGCCATCCGGACAGCCAGTATTTCGTGGTCGGGCGCCTGTCGCGCGAGCAGGTCGAGGACTACGCGCAACGCAAGGGCTGGACCCTGGCCGAAGCCGAGCGCTGGCTGGGCGCAAACCTCGATTACGATCCGGATTGAAAAGCGAAGGGCGAGTAGCGGAGGCACAGAACATGGCCCTTCACGGAACCTCGAAAAACTCCGCCGCTCGCGGACGGCCGACCGCTTCTTTGTAGGAGCGCACCCGGGCGCGACCGGCATCAGCGTTCAATGGGTTTCACGCCGGTCGCGCCCGGGTGCGCTCCTACACGCACGCTGGAGTGACGAGGGTTTTTCGTGGCCCCCTTCGCCCGAATCGAAAGCGAGCGGCGTAAGGCGGACTCCGTCCGCCGTGGCGGATGAAATCCACCCTACTCCGGTGACGGACAGGACACGGTGCCGCCGGCGGCCATGCCGCGCACGGCGGCCGCGATGCGTCCGGCCAATGCCTGCAGGGCGCGCTGGTGTCCTTCGACCAGGGCGGCGTAGCCCGGCCCGACGTTTTCGCGAAGCAGGCTGGTGCATTGCAAGGTCTTTTCCCTGTCCTTGCCGTTCCCCCCGCTCACGCTCCAGCCAGCCGCCAGCAGCGTATGGCTTCCCGGCACCGACTCGAAGCGGCGGACATCGACCTTGACGCGGTACAACGGCCCGGTACCGCCATCGGCCAGGCCGTAGACATCCTGCGTGCCCAGCTTGCGCACCAGGGCATCGGAAAGAACCGTGCGGATCTCGTCACCCAACGGCGCGATCCACTGCCGGTTTTCCAGCAACGCCACGCTGCCCTGCCCCTGGCGCACCACGAGCTGCGGCTGGTCCACCTGCGCCGGGATGCCAACCGGCAGCACGGCGATGCGGTAGGACGCGGGCGCCGCCGCGAGGATGGGCGCACCCGGGGACGACGGCACCAGGGTATAGAAATGGATCGGCGCCGAACGGCACGCCGCCAGCGCCAGGACCGCGCCCAGGCCCAGGCAGGCAATGCGCAGATACCGAAGGGAAATCATCATGGTTGGCTCCCTGAGGAGGATCGGGCCGGCGACGGTGTGGGCGGCTCGGCCGGCGTCGCGCTGTCGCGGCGGCCCCGCAGAAGCGACTCGGGATGCCGCGACAGGTAGCCGGTCAGCACGCGCAGCGAGCGCGCGGCCCGTTGCAGTTCCACCAGGGTCTGGCCCAGGTTCTGGCGCAGCGGCGAACCGTTCGACAGGGCCTGGGAGGCGGTGCTGAACGTCTTTTGCGCCTGCTGCAGCGTGGACCGGGCCTCGGGCGCCAGGTCGGTGTTGAACTGCGCCAGCACCCCGTTGAGGTTCTTGAGGCTGGCATCGAGCTGCGCGCCGATGTCGTCGAACGGAATCTTGTGGACCTTGCCGACGATATCGGCCAACTGCTGCTGCAACTTGTCGAAGCTGCCCGGCACGGTCGGCACGACCAGCGGATCGAGCTTGCCGTTGTAGGTCACCTTCGGCGCCTTGGGGAAGAAATCCAGCGCCACGTACAACTGCCCGGTCAGCAGGTTGCCGTTGCGCAACTGCGCGCGCAGGCCGTGCTTGACCAGGATGCCCAGCAGGGCGCCAGGGTTGCTGTTGCCGGTGCGCTTGATGAAGCGCTGGTTCGCCTTGCCGATGCGCTGCGGATAGATGACCGCCGTGACCTCCGCCGGGAAGCGCTTGGTCTTGGGATCGAAATCCAGCGACACGCCCGTGACCTTGCCCAGGTTGATGCCCAAAAAGTCCACCGGCGCGCCCACCGCCAGCCCGCGCACCGACTGGTGGAAACGCATCCGCAGATGCATCGGCGGGCCATCGGGCGGCTCCATCGCCTGGGACTTGTCGTCGAACAGGGTGAAGCGGGCATCGGCCGGCGCCGGCTTGGCACTCTCCGCGCCGGGCGGGGACTGGAACGCGATGCCGCCGGCGATCACCGTGGCCAGCGATTCGGTATTGACCTTGAGCCCGCCGGCGCCCACCGAAAGATTCACGCCGCTGGCATTCCAGAAGCGCGTGTCGGTGGTGACGAAGCGGTCGTCGGGCGCCTTGACGAATACCTGCACCGTCACGCCCTTGCCGTCCTTGTCCAGGTGATAGGCCACCACGCGCCCGACCTGGATGCGGCGGTAGTAGACCGGCGAGCCGATGTCCAGCGAGCCGAGATCGGCACTGGAGAGCAGGAAGCTGCGCCCGGACTCGTTGTGGGTCAGCGGCGGCGGTGTTTCCAGGCCGTCGAAACGCGTCTGCCGCTTGTTCGACCCGCCCGTATCGGCGCCGATGTACGCACCCGAGAAAAGCGTCCCCAGCCCCGACACCCCGCCCAGCCCGATGCGCGGCCGCACCACCCAGAAACGGCTGCCCTCGGTGGCGAAACTTTCCGCCTTCTTGCCCAGCGCCACGGTGACCAGCACCTTGGAGCGGTCCTTGCTGAGGTCGATGTGTTGCACCTTGCCGATGACGACATTCTTGTATTTGACCTCGGTCTTGCCGGCGGTGATGCCCTGCGCATCCTGGAAGCTGATGACGATCTGCGGGCCGGCCGAAAGCCAGGCCGTGACCACCAGCGACAGGCCGATCAGCGCCGCCACCAGCGGCACCAGCCAGATCAGCGACACCGTCCAGCGCCGCCGGCGCACCGCGGCCGGCTCGGGAAAGTCCTCGTCCGGCCCGGATGTCGTGTGTGGGTCGTTGGAATCAGTCATGGGGTTTCCTGTCCATTGCCGGGGCATTGTCCCAGATCAGCCGCGGGTCGAAACTCATCGACGCCAGCATGGTAAGCACCACCACCAGGGCAAACCAGATGATCCCCGGCAGCGGCACCACCAGCGCCAGCGGCGCCAGTTGCACCGCCCCGGTCAGCAGCGTCACCACGAACACGTCCAGCATCGACCAGTATCCCAGGTGCTCCACCAGTCGGTACAGACGCGAACGCTGACGTTGCGGCCAACGCGCGCGCCGGCGCTGCACGCTCACCAGCAGCCAGCCGAGGGCGACGAACTTCAGCACCGGCACCATGATGCTGGCAAAAAACACGATCACGGCCAGGTCCGGCGAACCCACCACCCACAACTCCACCACGCCGCTGAGGATGGTGTTGTCGGTGGAGGAGAACAGGCTGGCCGTACGCATGACCGGCACCACGTTGGCGGGAATGTAGAGGATGACCGCCGCGATCAGCAACGCCCAGGTCCGCGCGATGCTGTCGGGCTTGCGCCGGTGCAGGCTGGCGCCACAACGCGGGCATGCACCGACCCGACCCTCGCCGGCGCTGCGGCACACCAGGCCGCAGACATGGCAACCGATCAGTCCCAGCCGGCGAGCCGTCGGCGGCACCGTGCGCGGCACGCTCACGTGCGCTCCTCCGGCACCGCATCCCACAGCTGCCGGGTATCCCACGACGCCACCAGGGTGATCAGCACCATCAACGCCGCAAACGCCCACAAGCCGACCCCGGGCACCACCTCGAACACCGTGTGCAGCTTCACCACGGCCACCAGGATGCCCAGCATCAGCACCTCGATCATGCTCCACGGGTGCAGCCACTGCAGCACGCGCACCACCTGCACCAGCCCCGGCGGCCGGCGGCCCGCGCACACAAAGGCGCAGGCCCACGCCAGAAACGTCAACTGGAACAACGGCGCCACGAACAAGGCAATCGCGGCAATCGACGCCACCACCTTCACCTGCTCGTGCCAGGCCGCGATGATGGCGCCCCACAGCGTGGTCATGCTGGTCACGCCACTGACCCCGATGGTGACCACCGGCCACAGGTTGGCAACCAGCATCACGATCAACCCGGCCACCGACAGCGCCAGCACGCTCTGCACGCCCAGGCGCTGGTGGCGATACAGCACCGCCCCGCAACGCAGGCAGTGCGCACGCTCCCCGCAGGCAAGCGGACGCCTGCGATACACCGCATCGCAGTGCTCGCAGATCACCAGCGACGAAGTCTCCCGGGGCATGGCGGATCGGTTCCCGTTCGTTGCCATCAGGTTCGCATTATCACCAATGTGGCGCACGCGTGCAGGACCCGGCCGCCGGCTTGCCATGGAAGCTCTGATGGAATCTAGCGCAGGCGTCACTTGTCCTGTCTGTTCGCAAGACAAGGCGCACTGGCGAAGGCAGGCTGGCTGCCTGTCGAGACAGTGCAACGCAGGATTGCGGACAGACAGGACAAGCCCAACCGGCTATCTGAAAAGAATGGGTGGCTCCCGGAGGAGCCATGACGCCTGTGCTAGATTCCATCAGAGCTTCCCTTGCTCGGCAACCCGGTCCCATCACGAAATCCGCATGAACCTGACCCCTCCCCCCGCCCGCGTTTTCGACGTCACCGAAGAAAACTTCGAGACCGACGTCCTCCAGGCGTCCATGGACACCCCCATCCTGCTCGACTTCTGGGCCGAATGGTGTGGCCCCTGCAAGGCCCTGGGTCCGATCCTCGAAAAACTGGCCAAGGACTACCAGGGCGCCTTCCGGCTGGGCAAGATCGACGTGGACAAGCAACAGGCCCTGGCCGGGGCCTTCGGCATCCGCAGCATTCCCACGGTGATGCTGTTCCAGGGCGGCAAGCCCGTCGACGGCTTCACCGGCGCCCTGTCCGAAGGCCAGTTGCGCCAGTTCCTCGCCCAGCACCTGCCGCCCTCCACCGAGACGGAGCCCGCCGAGGCAGACGCCGCCGCAACGGCCGAATCCCCCGCGCAGGCCATCGAACGCCTGCGCAAGGCCATGGCCGCGGAACCCGACAAGTCCGAACTCCGGCTGGACCTGATCCAGGCCTTGCTGCAGGACGGCCAGGCCGACGAAGCCGCCACCGAACTGGATCAGTTGCCCGCCGAACTGGCTTCCCAGCCCCGCACCCAGGCACTGCGTGGCGGACTGGAGATGGCACGCGAACTGGACGGTGCACCGCCCCTGGAAGACCTCCGCCAGCGCGTGGCCAAGGACAGCGGGGATTGGGCCGCACGCGACCTGCTGGGCGTACGCCTGCTGCTGGCCGGCGACCCCGGCGCCGGCCTGGAGCAATTCCTGCACATCCTCGAACACGCCCGCGACTGGCAGGACGGCAAGGCCCGCCAGCGCCTGCTGTCGGCCTTCGCCATCGTGGACGACCCGACCCTGGTGGGCCAGTACCGGCGGCGCATGGCTTCGCTGTTGTTCTGAGCG
>CAZMMO010000150.1:0-5654 GCA_964567365.1 uncultured Rhodanobacteraceae bacterium
TGTCGAAGGGCTCAACACGAACGGCGTTGTTGTTTACGGACAAGTTCTCGCCGTCATTCGGCGTGATGCGTGATGTCGGGCAGGCCGGTTTCCAGCCACCAGCGCTTGGCCTGGGGGTCCCATTTCCAGACCTGGTGGTCGATGACGAAGCGCTCGTGCTGGGTATGGCGGTTGATCAGGCCGATCTTGACCGTCTGCCGTACCTCTTCTTCGCTCACCGGCACCGGCCCTTCGCCCTCGTCGTAGCCGGCCACGCGCACCTGCCGGTAGCGGGCTTCCTGCAGCGGTGTCAGCGGATGGGCCTCGCGCCAGGCGGGGTCGACGTATTCCAGCGCATGCTGGAAATCGCCCCAGCGCAAGGTGGTGGCGTAGGCAGTGAGCGTGGCGGTGAGATCGTCGCGGCGCTGGTGGGCGGCGCAGCCGGCGACCAGGGCGAGTGCGACCAGGGCGAGAGGCAGGCACAGGCGACGCATGGGATTCTCCGGAGGCGTGGCGCGGGAGGCACCGCGTCATTGTGCCGCAAGCACGGGCGGCTTGCCGTGGCGGGGGTCACGCCGCTTGGCGGCGAAGCTGGCGTCGAGAGTGGCGCAGCGGGTCGGGTCGCCCTGTTCCTGCACCTGGCTTTGGATGCGCAGGCGGGCCTTGCCGCGGGTTTGCAGGGTGGCGAAAAAGACATCCCAGGCGGAAGGATCCCCGGCCGTGGCCTGGATGCGGAAATCCTTCCACACCGGCGACAGGTAGGCGGTTTCGCCGCGGGCGACGAAGACGTCGCAGTCCAGATCGCGTGCGCGCAGGGCCAGGGTGACCAGCGCCCAGCCGGCCAGGGTCATGCCGCTGACGAGGCTGCCGCCGAAGGCGCAGCCCTTGTCGTTGACGTTGGGCGCGAGGGGTGCCTGCATGACCAGGCGTTGCCCGTCCCAGGCGGTGATGACCAGGCCGATGGCGCGGGCCAGGGGAATGCTCCGGTCGATGTCGGCCTGGAGGGCGGATGCGGCTTCGGGCAAGGCACTCATGCCGGGCGAGTCTGCCTGCCCGCCGGCCTTCCGGCAAGGGTTGCCGGGTTCGGTTTCGGGGTGCGGTAGTGCGCCGTGCCGGGCTGCATTAGCATCGAGACATGTCCGAGTCCTCGTACAAACCGCTTTCCGGCGTGCGCGTGGTCATCACGCGTCCGGCCGGGCAGGGCCGCGGCCTGGCCCGCCGGGCCCGTGCGCTGGGCGGGGACCCGCTGTTGCTGCCGGGTCTTTCGTTGCGGGCGATCGCTGACCCGGCATGCGCGCGAATGGCATTGGAGCAGGCGCGCGATGGCGCACTGATGATCTTCACCAGCCCGGCGGCGGTGCGTTTCGCGGCCGGGCTGGCCCTGTTGCGCGGCAAGGCGCGGGTGGCGGCGGTCGGACGCGGAACGGCGCGAGCCCTGCAGCGGCATGGCGTGCGCGAGGTGCTGGTGCCGCAGAGCGAGCAGAACAGTACGGGTTTGCTGGCGCATCCGGCCCTGTCGCAGGTACGGGGCCTGGCGGTGGCCGTCGTCGGCGCCGACGGGGGGCGTGGCGTGTTGCAGCGACAGTTGCGCGAGCGCGGCGCGCGGGTGTGCGACGTGCACGTGTACCGGCGCATGCCGGCCCGCCTGGACCGGCGTCACCGCCAGGCCCTGGCGCGCCTGCACCCGCCCGCCTGCGTGCTGCTTTCCAGTGCGGCGGCGTTGCAAAGCCTGCAGGCGGCGTTGAGCGGTGCCGACTGGGGGCGATTGACGGCGTGCGTGGCCGTGGTCAGCAGCCGACGCCTGGAGCGTGTTGCGCGCGAGGCCGGTTTCGAACGCCGGGCCCTGGCGCGCTCCGCCCTGGCCGCCGACCTGCTCGACCAGGCGGTACGTGCGATGGAGTCAGGCAACCGTCATGATGATCGTCCACGAATCGGGATAGCATGAAGCCATGAGTGACCAAGCCTCGAAATCCGCGTCCGGCGCCCCGGCCCCGGCATCCGATTCCCCCGGCAAACCGCCACGGACCGGCAAACCCTCCACTCGACCGGCGCGTCCGCGCCGCGGCGTGCTGGCGCCGCTGGCGCTGGTGCTGGCCCTGTTGGCCTTGGCCGGTGTGGCCTTCGGCGGCTGGCAATGGTGGCAGGCGCGGCAGGGAAGACAGAATGACGCCGACTCGCTGGCCGCGCTGCGCCAACAGGTGCAGTCGATCCAGGCGCAGGTGGACAGCCGCCAACAACGGCAGGCGCAGGAATGGCAGGCCGCGAGCGCCGCCAACCAGGCCCTGCGCCAGCAGGTGGAGGGCTGGTCCGAGCGCACGCGCAATCTCGAGGGCGCGGTGGCCGACCTGGTGCGCCACGACCGCAGCGGGCGGCGGACCCTGCTGCTGGACCAGGCGGAAATGCTGCTGCGCATGGGGCAGCAACGCTATACGTTGTTCCATGACGGCGCTGGCGCACTCAAGGCCCTGGCCCTGGCCGACCAGACCCTGGCGGCCGTCGACGATCCGGCGCTGTCCGGCGTGCGCCAGACCCTGGACGCCGAACGCAAGACCCTTGCCGCCACCCATCCGGCCTCGCGCGCGGCCGACCTGGCCACCCTGGCGCGGTTGCGCGGCACGATCGCGACGCTGCCGCTCAAGCCCCTGGACGACCAGGCGGACAAGGCCCCGCGGGGATTCTGGCAACGGCTCTGGCATGCGCTGTCCACGGCGGTGGTGGTGCGTCATGTCGGCAAGAGTCCGCAGGGTCTGGCCGATGCGCATTTGACGCGGCAGTTGGCGGCGCTGGACGTGGCCCAGGCCGAGGCCGCGCGCCTGGCCTGGGATTCCGGGGCCAGCCATGCCGCGCTCGAGCGCGTGGCGCGTGCTCTGGATACCGCCTTCGACACGCATGACGCCGCGGTGCGCAAGGCCCGTGCCGACGTGGCGCGATTGCTCGACGAGCCGCAGGCGCGCGCGCCGGAACTGGGCCAGGCCCTGCGCGAGTTGCGCAATCTGCGCGCCGTGCAGGACGGACAGGCGCCGGCCACGTTGCCGTCCGCACCGGCATCCGCGCCGGCGCCTCCGGCTCCCGCCGGCGCGGTTCCGGCGCGGACGGGGAGTTCGGCATGAAATGGTGGCGCTGGATCCTGCTGCTGGTGGTACTGGCCGCGTTGGCGGCCTTCGGCTGGCACTGGGTGGCCGTCGATCCGGGCTACGTGCTGATCCGCCTGCGCGGCTGGGAAGTGCAGAGCACGCTGCTGGTCGCGGTCGTGGTCGTGATCGTGGCGGTACTGGTGCTGATCGTCCTGTGGCGGTTGCTGCGCTGGCCCTTCGGCGCCGTCACGCGCCGCCACCGCAGAGTCGCCCGCAAATACCTGGTCGATGGACTGGTAGCCCTGGCGGAAGGTCGCCACGGGCCCGCCGAACGTTCGCTGACGCGTGCCGCGCGCCTGGCGTCGCAACGCGGCCCGGCCCTGCTGGCCGCGGCGACGGCGCAGGAGCGCCGGGGCGACCAGACCGCCGCGCTGGAAACCCTGGACAAGGCGGCGCCGGTGGTGCCGCAGGCCGCGCGGGTGGAACGGGCTCGCGTGTTGCGGCACGCGGGCCGGGCCGATGCGGCGCTGGCCCTGCTGGCGCCGGAAGCCGATGCCGGCAAGCTGCCGCCGGCCGGCTGGCACGAACTGGCGCTGGCGGCGCTGGCCGCCGGGGATCCCGGGCGTGCGCTGGCGGCCCTCGAGCCCATGCGCAAGAGCGGGGTCGTCGATGACGCCGCCCAGGCGGGGTTGGAAGGCCGCGTGTTGACGCAGGCCATCCGCGCCTGCGTCGATGGCGCCGCCTTGAAGGACCTGTGGTCGCGCCTGCCCAAGGCCCAGCGGCGCCGTCCCGAGGCCGTCGATGCCTATGCGCGGCGGGCCGCGCATTTCGGCCAGTCGATGGCGGCCATGCACGAGCTCGAAGCGGCGTTGCGCCGGCAGTGGTCGCCGGTGCTGGTCGAAGCCTGGGGCGCCCTGGACGGCGAGGATGTCGAAGTCCGCCTGCGCCAGGCCGAAGCCTGGCTGCCGGCGCATCCGGACGACGCCGTGTTGCTGGCCACGCTGGGACAGTTGTGCGCGCGCCTGGACGTGTGGGGCAAGGCACGCGAATACCTGGGGCGGGCCCTGGCGCTCGCGCCGACCGCGGCGGCATGGGAAGCCATGGGCGACGTCTACGCCGGCCAGAACAACGTGCTGCTGTCGCAACGCTGCTACCACAACGCCCTGCGCCTGGCCCGCGGCGAACCGACCGAACCGCTGCCCGGCGCCCCCGTCGACCCCACGCAGGCCTCGGTGACCGACCAGCGCGACGAGCACGGCATGCCGCGTTTGGCGAAGAATCCCGTTGCACCTAAACCCCAGTAGGAGCGCACCTGGGCGCGACAGCATCAGCCGTTCATGGGGCCTTGCGCCGGTCGCGCCCAGGTGCGCTCCTACGGAGAGCGTGCCGGGGCGGTGCGCGGTCAGCCCAGCGGGGTCAGGTTGGCATACGCCAACACCAGCCACTTGTTCCCGGCATCGGCAAAATTCACCTGGATCCGGGTGTGCGCGCCGCTGCCTTCGGCGCTGACGACCACGCCGTCGCCGAAGGAAGGGTGGCGCACGTGCTGACCCAGTTTCAGGCCGCTCAGGCTGTCTTCCAATTCGGCATGCGGGCTGCCGGTCCAGGCCGGCCGGCTGACCTGGATGCGCGGGCGGATTTCGTTGAGCAGGTCGGTAGGGACCTCGCCGAGGAAACGGGAGGGCCGGCAGAACATTTCGCTGCCGTGCAGGCGGCGCTGCTCGGCGTAGGTCATGACCAGATTTTCACGCGCGCGGGTGATGCCGACATAGGCCAGGCGGCGCTCCTCTTCCAGACGCCCGTCTTCTTCCACGGCACGCTGGCTGGGAAACAGCCCGTCTTCCATGCCGACCAGGAACACCACGGGAAATTCCAGTCCTTTGGCCGAATGCAGCGTCATCAGCTGCACGCAGTCGTCGCCCGCCTGACCCTGGCCTTCGCCGGCCTCCAGCGCCGCATGCGAAAGGAACGCGGCCAGTTCCGAGAGTCCGGCCTCGACATCCTCGGGGCTGGGTTCGAAACGGGCGGCGACGTTGACCAGTTCATCGAGGTTTTCCACCCGCGCCTCGCCGTTGCCGCGGCTGTCGCGTTCGTAGTGTTCGCGCAGGTGGGTGGTGGAGAGGATGTGGTCGACTTGTTCGGCCAGGGTGAGGTCGGGACTCGGGACTCGGGACTCCCAAGAGCCGGGACTCGGGACTCGGGACTCGGGACTCGGGAAGGGCGGCTTCTCGCCAGACGTCGAATCCACGCTTTCCCCTGATTCCGGAAAAGCCGCTCTTGCGGGAGAGGATGCACTTGCCACCCCGAGTCCCGAGTCCCGAGTCCCGAGTTCCGTTACTGTGTGCGCCAATTCATCAATCAACGCAAGAAACCCCTTCACCGCACTCTTCGCCCGCCCCGCCAACTCATTCCCCGTCAGCTCGGCCAGGGCCGCTTCCCACATCGAGGAGCGGTCGTTGCGGGCGCGGCGGCGCAGGGTGTCCAGGGTGCGTGCGCCGATGCCGCGCGGGGGTGTGTTGACGGCGCGCTCGAAGGCCGCGTCGTCGTGGCGGTTGGCGGTCAGGCGCAGGTAGGCCAGGGCGTCCTTGATTTCGGCGCGCT
>CAZMMO010000151.1:0-5644 GCA_964567365.1 uncultured Rhodanobacteraceae bacterium
ACGGTGGACCCACACCCGTGGGTGACGCTCGGCACCGGTGGGTTCCTGACGGGGGCGTTCGCGCTGCTGGTGAGAGTCGAAGTGTTGAGTCGCCACCGGCCCCGGCCGAACGTGCCGCACGAGATTTGTCCCCCTAAGAACATTGGGTCCCGCCCCGCGGGCCCGTATCATCACCCCTAGGAGACGCCAGCCGGGCGCCTCCCCGGAGAACGAGTAGGAGGTAGCCATGCTGGTCGAGCACGAGGCGCTGGCGTGAAGCGTATTGAATCCTCTCCCGTGGAGGAGGCGTAGGGGCGGGGGTTCGAGCAGAGCGGAACGCAAGCACGGGCACCGAACCCTCATCCGGCCTGTTGGGCCACCTTCTCCCGGAGGGAGAAGGGCAGAAGCGAGGATGAACTGATGAAATATTTCCATTTGATCTGGGCCGCGCTGTTCCGGCGCAAGACCCGCACGATCCTGACCCTGGTGTCCATCCTGGCCGCGTTCGTGCTGTTCGGCCTGCTCAACGGCGTGCGGGTCACGTTCAACAACATCGGCAACAGCGCGGCGGGCGCCAAGCGCCTGCAGACCACCTCGCGGATGTCGATCATGCAGACCCTCCCACAGGCGCTCGGATCGCGCATCGCCCGCATCCACGGCGTCGAAAAGGTGGCCTACGTGAACTGGTTCGGCGGCGCCTACCAGGATGCGCACAACCAGGTGTTCACGTTCGCGGTCAGCCCCGATTACCTGGACCTGTATCCGGAGGAGACGGTGAGCCCGGAAGCGCTCAAGACCTTCGCGAACACGCGCATCGGTCTGCTGGTGGGACAGAAGCTGGCCAACAAATACCACTGGAAGGTGGGCCAGAAAATCCCGTTGATGTCGAGCATCTATCCGCGCAACGACGGCAGCCGGACCTGGCCGTTCGTGATCGTCGGCATCATGCATCCGGCCAAGGGCGACAAGGGCAACGGCATGCTGGAGTCGTCGGCGCTGATGCACTGGAAGTATTTCGACGAATCCAATCCGTACAACCAGGGCGAGGTGGGCTGGTATGTCACCCGCGTGGCCGACGTGGACCAGTCCGCGCGCATCGCCAAGGCCATCGATGCGCTGTCGGCCAACTCCGAGCACGAGACGCGCACGCGCAGCGAACAGGCGGCGCTGGCGGCGCAGGTCAAGCAGATCGCCGACGTGGGCCTGATCGTGGGCTCGATCATGGGCGCGGTGTTCTTCACCTTGCTGCTGCTGACCGGCAACACCATGGCGCAGGCCGTGCGTGAGCGCACCAGCGAGCTGGCGGTGCTCAAGACGCTGGGCTTTTCCGACCGCAGCGTGCTCGGCATCGTGCTGGCCGAATCCGTGCTGCTGGTGCTGATCGGCGGCGTGGTCGGGCTGGGCCTGGTCGCCGTCATTTCGCCCGCGCTCGGTGCGGCCAGCGGGGGTGCCATCAACCTGCCGCCGGTGGGCGTGGAAAGCTGGGCGCAGGGCATCGCCCTGATGATCGGCATCGGCCTGCTGGTGGGTGCCCTGCCGGCCCTTCGCGCGATGCGCCTGAACATGGTCGATGCGCTGGCCGGGCGCTGAGGAGGATACGGAAATGAACAAGCTCAAGGCATTCGCGCGCACCTTCGGCCTGTTGCTGGTCGTCGTGGTGGGCGTGATCGTATGGGTATTGTTGTCGTGGTGGGCGGCCCTGATCCTGGCCGCGCTGTTCGCGCTGTGGATGGGGCTGTTTCGCGGCGGCCGGCGGACCGCGTCGGTGACCCGCGTGGGCATGAGCACGCTGCCGCAGCGACTGGGCACGTCCTCGGTGGTGGTGATCGGCATCGCCGGCGTGGTGGCCGTGCTGGTGGCCCTGCTGTCGATGGCGCAGGGGTACCAGGACACCTTGCACAAGACGGGCAACGACGATACCGCGATCGTGCTGCGTGGCGGGGCCGCGTCCGAGCCTTCTTCGGTGCTTTCGCGCGACACGCTGGTCACCGTCGAGCAGGCTCCGGGTATTGCCCGCGACAGCAAGGGCGAATTGCTGGCCTCGCCGGAACTGGTGGTGGCGGCCTCGTTGCCGCTGGCGGGAGCGAAGAATGCCAATGACATCGGCAATGCCCTGCTGCGTGGCGTGGGCGCGCAGGCGTGGAAGGTCCATGCGGATGTGCACATCGTCAAGGGGCGTCGCTTCAAGACCGGCATGCGCGAGTTGATCGCGGGCGTGAGCGCCGCGCGCCAGTTCGGGCTGGCGCCGGGGCAGAGCATCCAGATGGGGCGACAGTCGTGGAAGATCGTCGGCATCTTCGCTTCCGGAGGTGACGCCATGGAATCGGAATTGTGGGCCGACGCCAAGGCGGTCGCCTCCGCCTACCGCCGCGGCAGCACGCGCAATTCGGTCACGGTGCGCCTGACCCGCCCGGCTGCTTTCGACGGCTTCAAGGCCTACCTGGCCAGCCAGCCGAACCTGGCGGTGGAAGCGAAAACCACGCACGACTACTACAACAGCCAATCGAAGACCATCACCAAGATCCTGCATGTGGTGGGCATCACCGTCGGCGTCATCATGGCGATCGGCGCCTTGTTCGGCGCCCTCAACTGCATGTTCGCCACCGTGGCCGCCCGGGCGCGCGAAATCGCCACCTTGCGTGCGATCGGCTTTCGCGGCTTGCCCGTGGTGGTTGCGGTGATGCTCGAGACCATGCTGCTGGCCCTGCTGGGCGGTCTGCTGGGAGGAGGGATCGCGTGGGTCGTCTTCAACGGGTACACGGCGTCCACGTTGGCCAATGCCGGGGGCCTGGGGCAACTGAGTTTCCAGTTCCACGTGTCCGGCCGCTTGTTCTGGAACGGCTTGAAGTGGGCCCTGGCCATCGGCTTCGTCGGCGGCCTGTTCCCGGCCGTGCGCGCGGCGCGGCTGCCGGTCACGACGGCCTTGCGCGAGTCGTAGGCGCCGGCAAGTGGAGAGTTGCGAAGCGGCGGCAGGTTGCTTTACCGGCGCGATTGAGCTGCGGATGACGAACGATTACGGCCGGTAACGGAACCTGCGCTCCCCCTGGCCGTCGCCCTGGCCGTTGTGTCAGTCGGTACCGTCGCGGCGCTCGCGGATGACCACGTATTCGCCCTCGATGACCCCGGTACGGTCATGCGTGGCGGAATCGTCGGCCCGTTCGGCGGCCTGCTTGCGCAGGCGGTGCAGCCGCCAGCGGAACCAGATCGCGAACACGATGCCGCCCACGGCCAGGACGGCCAGCGCCACGGCGCCGATGGCCAGCAGTACGCCCAGACAGACGACGGCCACCACGCCGGCGGCGATGCGGACCAGCAGGGACTGGGGTTGCCGCGCGGGCGGCAGCACGAAGCGCATGAAAAAGCCCGAAAAGTTACAATGCCGACTTTTACCATGAGGCCGACCGCAGCATGACACAAGGCCCGAACGTCGCACGGTTGTCGCACGGTCAGGTACTGTGCCGGCTCGACGCCGTCGCCGATGGCGCGGCCGTCGCGGTAGAGGCCCTGCTCGACGGGAGCTCCGAAAGCCTGATCGTGGTGCGTCAGGGCGCGACCGTCCGCGCCTATCGCAATGTCTGCCCGCATGCCGGCCGCCGGCTGGATTGGGCGCCGGGCCGCTTCCTGCTCCGGGACGGCGTCCTCACCTGCGCGGCGCACGGGGCCAGCTTCCGTACCGAGAGCGGCCTGTGCATCGGCGGCCCGTGCCGGGGCCAGAGCTTGCGCGAAGTGCCGGTGACGATCAATGCCGAGGGCGAAGTGGAGCTGGCTTTGTAGGAGCGCACCTGGGCGCGACCAGCGTGAAACCCATTGAATGCAGATGCCGTCGCGCCCGGGTGCGCTCCTACACACGGGCGGCGGTTGGTGGTCACCGCCTGCCGGGGAAATGCAATACCGCCACGGCGCCGGTGGTGTCCTGGCGCGGCTGCAGCGAGACATCCCACTGGTAGAGGTCGCACAGGCGCTTGACGATGGCCAGGCCGAGGCCGGCGCCGCTGCCCTTGGGCGCGTCCTCGCCGCGCACGCCGCGTTCGAACAGGTGCTCGGCGTCCTCGTTGCGGATGCCGGGGCCGGTGTCCTCGACCACGATGCGGTCGTCGAGCACGCGCACGGTGACTTCGCCTTCCTGGGTGTACTTGATGGCGTTGCCGACCAGGTTGGTCAGCACCACCGACAACACCGAGGCGGGCGCGTTGACGGTCAGCGGCTGCGTGGAAGCAAGGTGGAGTTCGACCGGGCGGCCGCGCATCTGCGGGCGCTGGCTTTCGACCACGTCGGCGGTGACCCTGGCGGCGTCGGTGGTTTCGCCGAAGGTGGGGCCGCGGCGTTCGGCGCGCGAGAGCAGCAGCAGGGCCTCGATCATCTCGGTGGCCTGGCGCGAGGAGCGCTCGATGCGCTTGAGCCGTTCGCGCAGCTTGTCGGTGAGGTCGGGCGAGGACTGCAGCAGTTCGGTGGTGCTGGCGATGACCGCCAGCGGGGTGCGCAGCTCGTGGCTGACGTCGGAGTTGAACTCGCGGTCGCGCCGGACCATGGCGGTCAGGCGTTCGGAATATTCGTCCAGGGCCTGGGCCAGTTCCCCCACCTCGTCGCGGGCGAAATGCGGGGCCAGGGGTTCGGCCCTGCCTTCGCGACGAAAGCCGCGCAGGCGTTCGGCCAGTTCCGTCACCGGCCGCATCACGCGCCGCGACAGCCAGATGCCGATGCCCAGCGAGAGCAGGCTGAACAGGATCACCACCACGATCAGGCCGGTCAGCAACTGGCGCTTGCCCAGTTCGTCGCGGCTGACGTCGTAGCGCACGAAGCCGATGATGCCGTCCTTGCGCCGGACCGCCAGCTTGTAGTGGTGGCGGTTGCCTTCGGCATCGGTGTCGTAGATGTCGTGCACGCCGCTTTTCAGGTCCTGCCAGGCCAGCGGCATCTTGTAGAGCGTGCGCTCACTCTTGAACCAGCCCTCGACCAGTTCCGACTGCGGCGGCTTGCCGTGCAGCGCCTTGTCGACCGCCTGGTCGACGTCGTGCTGCAGCGACTTGACGATGAGTTGGTCCTCGACCTTGGCGCGCACGTACATCGTGGCCACGGCGAAGAGCACGCTCAGACACAGGCCGAACAGCGCAAAGGAGACGATCAGCCGGGTGCGCAGCCTACGTCGGGATCGCATCGGGGTCGACCATGCGATAGCCGATGCCATGGCGGGTGTGGATCAACGGCTTGTCGAAGGGTTTGTCGATGGCCGCGCGCAGGCCGTGGATATGCACGCGCAAGGAGTCGGAGTCCGGCAATTCCTCGCCCCAGACTTTTTGCTCCAGGTCCTGGCGGGTGACCACCGAGGGGCTGACCTCCATCAATGCCCGCAGCAACTTCAGTCCAATCGGGTTGAGCTGGATCGACTTGCCGCCGCGGATCACGATCAGCGTGTCGAGGTTGAAGGTGAGGTCGGCCACCTTCAGCACCCGGCTTTGCGGGCCCTTGCCGCGCCGGGCCAGCACCTCCAGGCGCGCGCCCAGCTCCTGCAGCGCGAACGGCTTGGTCATGTAGTCGTCGGCGCCGGACTCGAAGCCGGTCAGTTTCTGCTCCAGCGCGTCGCGTGCGGTCAGCATCAGGATGGGGGTCTGCTTGCGCGCCTCGTGGCGCAGCTTGCGGGCCACCTCCAGGCCGTCCATGCCGGGCA
>CAZMMO010000152.1:0-5642 GCA_964567365.1 uncultured Rhodanobacteraceae bacterium
GTGCGCGCCCTTCCACGGCAGCGTCTGCACGTCGACATGGATGCCCGGGTGCGCCCGCTCGAACGCCGGGATCAACTGGCGCACCATCTGGCCCTCCTGGCCCATGGCCCAGAAGGTGACGACCGTGCGGTTGTCATCGCCGCCGCAGCCGGCCAGCAGCACGACGACGGCCAGCGCCAGCCAACGCATGGCGCGGCATGCCGTCATGGCATCGCCGTGGCCGTATCGTCACGGCCCTCGAGCCAGCCGCCGGTGAAGCCCGCGCGCAGCAGGCCGCGACGGATGTACGGGTTGCGCCGCATCACCTTCCACACGAAACCGCTGCGGTAATTCTCCAGCATCAGCAGGATCGGACCCTGGTCGATACCAAGGTACTCATTGTCCACCCAGCCGAAGCCCGGCACCACACGACCGCTGCGCGGTTTCACGTCGCGGTTGTGGAAGCTGGGGTTGAAGGCGTCGAAGAAACCGTATTTGCCGTAGACGATCTTGCCGTAGCGGTCGAGCATGTGGTCGATGGCACCGATGGCGATTTTGGGTGCAAACGCGATCGATCCGGCGGCCGCCGTCGGCGCGATGGTGCCGTCGTCGTGGATGTAACCCAGGCCCGCGCCGCGCGCCAGGTAACCATGGAAGATACCGCGGTTGCCGGGTGCCGAAAACGTGAAATTGCCGGGGCCGTTGCTGGCCGTCAGACCCCACAGGTTGGCACCGTAACCGGTCCAGCCGCCGGGGTTGGCGATCGCGTAGGCGCGTTGCGCACGGACCGCGCAACGGCTGTTGGCGAAATAGGTCAGGTGATGGCGGCGCATCCAGGCGTCGCTGATGCCGCGGAAGTCGATCCAGGATTCGCTGTACTGGTGGCCGAACAACGGCCCGAAATTGAGGAAGGTGTAGCCCTGGAAGGTGCCCCACTTGTTCTGGTAGGTGCTCGTCCAGGCTTTCCACGCAGCGGGTTTCAAGGCATGCGTGGGCGAGCCCAGCGCCAGCACGTACAACAGCATCGCCTCGTTGTAGCCTTCCCAGTCGTAGTCGCCAAAACCGCTTTCCGGCCGCCAGCCCATGGTCACCAGCGGCGGCCGCGCGCGGAACCAGGTCCAGTCCACGCGCCGGTAGATGCGGTCGGCCAGCTGGCGTATTTCACGCTCGGCCGGCGTGTCGCGGTCGTAGTAGGACTGGGCGAACAGCACGCCGCCCAGCAGCAGCGTGGTGTCGATGCTGGACAGCTCGGTCCACGGCGCGTAGCGCAGACCGTTTTTCATGTCGAGGAAGTGGTAGAAAAAACCGTGGTATCCGGTGGCTCCACCCTCGCTGTCGTTCTGCGGCGCACGGGCGAAAAAGCGCAAGGTCGCCAGCGTGCGTTGCGCGGCTTGCCCGCGCGTGATCCAGCCGCGCTCGGCACCGATGCCGTAGGCGGTCAGGCCGAAGCCGACCGCGGCGATGGAGGAAAACGATTCACCCGGCCAGTGGTCGGGCACCAGGCCGTTGGCCGGGTTGGCGGTGTCCCAGAAAAATTCGAACGTGCGGTGTTCCAGATCGTCGAGCCGTTGCTGTTGCGCCGGTGCCAGCGCGGCAAATGTCGGCGCCGTCGGATCGGCCGCGCATGTGGCCGCATGTGCCGGAGACAAGTCCATCGCAATGCCTGCCAGCGCAAGCAGGACGGGAGCGAGAAAAAAGCGGTAACGTCGAAAACGCATCGTGGCAAGACCTGTTGCATGCCGGTGGCGCGGCCACCGTGGTTGTCACGCGCACCGTGCCGCCGCCGGAGGGCGCGCGGCACGGTACGGATTTTTCAGAACCTGATGCCCGCCTCGAACTTGATCGTGCGTGGCACATAGGTGATGTTGCCGATCGGGTTGTAGCTCAACGCCGTCTTGCCGGGGCCGGCCGTGGTCACCACGGTGTATTGGCTGAAGTTCTTGAAGTTGAACGCGTTCAGCAGGTCCAGACGGGCATACAGCGTGGTGTCCTGACCCAATTTGAAGTTCTTGGTGATCTGGAAGTCCACATCGCGATAACCCCAGATCTTGCCGCCCAGCAGGAACTTCCCGCCGCTCGAGGGCACGAGTCCCTCGGCCATGCAGTGGCCGCCATTGGGGAACGTGACCGACTGGCCGCCGCCCTGCTTCACGAAAGCCGAATTGGGTCCGTAGCAGGACACGCCGTTCCACGGCGTGGGCGTGGCCAGGGTCAGCTTGGCGCCGAATACCAGTCCCCACGGTCCTTCCAGCGACCCGGTCGCGACCAGGCGATGCTTGGGCGCCGCGTTGGACAGGATGAACGGATAGTCCTGGACGGTCGGGTAGTCGAACGAATAATGCTCGTTGATGTCCCGGTTCTGCTTGGCGTGGGTGAAGGTATAGGCCACGGTGGCGCCCCAGCCCGATTCTTCCGTGAACGGCTTGCGCGCCGACAGCAGGAATTCCGTGCTGCGGATCTCGATGCCGTTGTTGCCGAGGATCAGGCCGCCGAAGTGCGGGATGCTCTGGCCGAACTGGTTGCCGTTCGGACCGAAGAACGAGCCGTCCGGATAGCGACCACCCAGAGTGAACGCGAAGCCGCGATGATAGAACGTGCGCACGACCGTGGCATCGGTCAGCCACTGGCCGACGCTGTTGCGCATGCCCAGGCTGAACTTGTCGGTGTACGGCGGCTTGAGGTTGTTGTTGAGCATGTCGACCTCACCGCCGTTGGTGGCCTGCACCAGCGCCTGCAGGTTGGCCAGCCCGTTCAGATAGCTCGGGTCCCACGCATAACACGGCGTGGAATCGTTGTAGCAGGCGCCGGTCGCGGGATTCTGGAAATACACCGTGAATTGCGGCAACGCCGACTTGGTGGTTTCCAGCTGCATGTAGTTGTACAGGTTGCGGTCGTAGGCACGGCCCGCGCCGCCGTGGATGACATGCTGCTGATCGGCGTTGATGTCATACGAGAATCCCAGGCGCGGCTGCCACTCGCCCTTGTAACCGTGACGATTGTGGCCGTTGCTGATGTAGTCGTTTACATCGACGCCCCCTTTGGCCAACGCGTCGGCATAGGTCTCCCCGGGTGCGGCGGCCGGACGGTTGTACGGGCTGTTCAGGGCGGCGATCACGTTGGCCGGCGTCACGAAATCGGTATAGGCCGGGTCGTCCTCGTAATCCCAGCGCACGCCCAGGTTCAGCAGCAGCTTGTCGTTGACCTGCCAGTCGTCCTGGAGGTAGAGGCCGTACTGCTTGTCCTTGGTGACCACGGTCGGACTCAGGCCCAGGCCGGTCACCGGCTTGGTGAAGAAGGCCTTCCATGGGGTGGCGCCGGTTCCCGTGGGATCGACGCTGTAGCTGAATTGCGGGTTCACGTCCGCCGCGTCGGCGGCCTTCAGCGTCAGGTCGCGGTAATCGAAGCCCATCTTGATGACATGCTCGCCATGCCACTCGATGGTATCGAGGGTGAGGTCGTCCTTGAGCGTCCAGCCCTTCTGGCCCTTGTTCTGCGCGGACAGCGGCGTGGCCGGACCGGTGCGGACGATGACGGGCCGGTTCGGCGCGCCGTTCCACGTGTAGACCGAACCGTTGCCGAACTGCAGCGGCGTGGGCTGGAAGAACGAGGACTGGTGCTCGAGGTTCAGTTCGTTGAACCAGCCGCTGCCACTATGGTCCCAGGTGAACTTGTAGCGCTTGTCGTTGTTGTTGTTGTCCACACCGGCGGAGGCTGCGGTGACTCCGCCCACGTCCTTGCGCGAATGCTCCTTGCGGATGCTGGCCGTGAGCACGAGCCGGTCCTGGTCGGTCGGCTCCCAGTCCAGCTTGCCGAAGAACAGGTCTTCCTTGAAGGGCAGGTTCGCGGGTCCCAGCTGCGCGGCCACATCGTCGGGAAGATACTGGGCGCCGTCCTGCGAATTGGCATTGGGCACGACGGTAATCGGCGTATTGAAACGCTTGCCCGCGTAGGTCACGAAGAAGTGCGCCTTGTCCTTGACGATGGGCCCGCCCAGGGCAAAGCCGAACTCGCGCTCGTAGGAGGGGATCTTCTCGCCGGAATCGTTCTCGGCCGGCGTGCGCGCGCGGAATTTGCTGCTGGTGTAGCGATCGAACACTTCGCCATGAAACTCGTTGGTGCCGGACTTGGTGGCCGCCGTGATCGCGGCGCTGCCCAGCTGCGAGTACTCCGCCTTGTAGCTGGAGGTGATGACGCGGTACTGGCCGATCGCCAGTTCCGGGAAGGGGTTGCCCTGGCTGGCGTTCTGGCCGGCGATGGCGCCGCCCATCACGTAGCTCTTGCGGCTGACGCCGTCGATGTAGACGTTGATCTGGCTGCTGTTCAAGGCGCCCGCGCGCAGCGACGTGGTGCCGTTGGGCGCCACGCTGAACTGCATGCCCGGCACGATGTCGGCGAACTCCAGGAAGTTGCGCGAGACCTGCGGGATGGTGTCGATCTCGTGTTGCGAGACGGTCGCGCCGACCTGCGAGGTATTGATCACCGGCAGGCTCGATGCCGTGACCTCGACCGTCTGCAAGGTGGTGGCGTTGGGCGCGGCCGGCGCGGACGACTTGGCGAAGTTCAGCGTCGTGCTGGAGGCGACGCTCAGGGTGACCGTCCGCTGCGTGCCGGGACCGGCATCTATCTGGTAGGTGCCGGGCGGCAGGCCGACCAGGGTATAGGCGCCGTTGGCACTGGTGCGGGCGTGGCGGGTAACGCCGGTGGCCACGTTGAGCGCCGTCACCGTGGTGTTGGGCGGGCCTTCGCCGCGTACGGTGGCGTTGGCGCTCTGTGCCCATGCCACCGTGGGGACGGCCATGGCGGCCGCCAGCGATGCGCCGATCATTCCGGCCAGCAGGCGCCGTCCCAGACGCGCCGTGTCGGCCTTGCTGCGGCGGCCGGACGAATCCCGACCGGACCCTTGCGCCGCCAGGGGGCGGCAACCCTTGAATGACAGATACTGCATGACGTTTCTCCCCTCACTTTTTATCGGATTTGGTTTGGCGTTACGGATGACTCCCGTCCCTGGATTTGCTGTCCGTCTCCCCCATCGTGTTGCTGGTTCCACCTGGCGATGCGGCGCCGGAAGACGCACGCACCACCAGTTCGGTCGGCATCACCTCCGCGGCGACCTGCGCGTCGTCGGGGTGTTCGATAGCGTCGACCAGGCGTGCCAGCGCGCGCTCGCCGAACTCGGCGATGCGCACGCGCACCGTGCTCAGCGACGGCGTCATGTAGCGCGCCATCGGGATGTCGTCGAAACCGGCCAGGGCGATGTCCTCGGGCACGCGCACCCCGGCTTCGTTGAAGGCGGCCAGGCAACCCAGGGCCATCATGTCGTTGGCCGCGAACACGGCCTGCGGCCGCGGTGTCATCGCCAGCAGCGCACGCGCCGCCTGGTAGCCGGACGATTCGAGAAAGTCGCCGGGCAGGCAATAGGGCTCGCACTCGGCCGCCCGTTCGCCCAGGGCATCGCGGTAGCCGCGCAGGCGCTCGGTGGCGTCGACGTTGTGGTCCGGACCGCGGATGAAGGCGATGCGCCGGTAACCGCCGTCCATCAGGTGCCGGGTCATGGCGTAGGCGCCGCCGTGGTTGTCCACGGTCAACCGGGCATGCCGGCCATCGCCGCTGCCGGTGTTCATCAGCACCGTGGGCAGCGCCGGCGGCAGGTTGTCGGACAGGAA
>CAZMMO010000153.1:0-5642 GCA_964567365.1 uncultured Rhodanobacteraceae bacterium
TGCCTTCCTTGTAGATCACATGCTTGCGCACGACCGGGTCGTACTTCTTGATCTGCATCTTGTCCGGCGTGTTCTTCTTGTTCTTGTCGGTGGTGTAGAAATGACCGGTGCCGGCCGAGGAAATCAGACGGATCTTGTCGCGTTTGCCTGCCATGATTGGGTCCTCCTCAGATCTTCTCGCCGCGCGCGCGCAGCTGGGCGATCACGGCCTCGATGCCGTTCTTGTCGATGGTGCGCAGCGCGTGGTTGGAAACGCGCAGCTTGACCCAGCGCTTCTCGCTGGGAACCCAGAAACGACGCTCGTGCAGGTTGGGCAACCAGCGGCGACGGGTCTTGTTGTTGGCATGCGAGACATTGTTGCCGGTTGTCGTGCGCTTGCCGGTGACTTGGCATTGACGAGCCATGATGGCCTCCGTAATCGGTATGGGTCGCCCATTGGCCAGGACGACGTCGGCCCAGCGCGGTGCGGAAACCCGCCCGCCGCGCGATGCTGGATACGCTTGCCGCAGGCTTCGTGTCGCGCCACGAAGCCGCCCGGCAGGGGGGAAGCCCGCCTACACGGAAAACCGACAAGCAGCCTGGCATTATGGCAGGTTCGCGCGACGGCGGGCAAGTGTCGGGTAGGCAGGGCGGGCCCGGTTGTGGGACAATACGGCCCTTTCCCTCGCCATCCTTATTCATGGAGCCCCACCACCATGGCAGAAACCACCGCCGCCAACGGCCAGGACAACGGCCAGAATGCCCAGCCGCAGATGTCCATGCAGAAAATCTACGTCAAGGACTCGTCCTTCGAGGCGCCCAACGCGCCGCAGATTTTCCAGGAAATCGGCGAAGGCACGCAGGAGCCGCAGGTGCAGCTCAACCTCAGCCAGGAAGCCAACAAGCTGGCCGAGGACGTGCATGAAGTGGTGCTCACCCTGACCCTGACCTGCAGCCTGGGCGAGCGCACCGCCTACCTGGCCGAGGTGCATCAGGCCGGCGTGTTCGGCATTTCCGGATTCTCCAGCGAGGACGAGGCCGGGATCCTGGGCAGCTACTGCCCCAACGTGCTGTTCCCCTACGCGCGCCAGGTGATCTCCGCGCTGGTGCTCGAAGGCGGTTTCCCGCCCTTCCTGCTGCAGCCGATCAACTTCGACGCCCTGTACGCCGAACAGCAACGCCGCGCCGTCGAGGGCGAGGCCGGCAGCCCCACGCTCAACTCCTGACCTGACGGTTCCATGGGTACGGACACTCCCCGTGTGGCGGTGCTCGGGGCCGGTTCCTGGGGCACCGCCCTGGCGGCCCTGCTGACCCGCAACGGCATACCGGCCTGCCTGTGGGGACGCGATGTGCAGGCCGTGGCCGCCATGGCCGCCACGCATCGCAACGCGCGCTATCTGCCCGACTTCGAACTGCCCGCCGAACTGGCCTTCCAGGCCGACCTGGACCAGGCCCTGCGCGGCGCCGACATCGTGCTGCTGGCCGTGCCCAGCCACGCCTTCGCCTCCCTGCTCGACGAACTGGCCCCGCGCGTCGCCCCCGGCACCGGCATCGCCTGGGCCACCAAGGGTTTCGAGCCCGGAACCGGCCGCTTCCTGCACGAACTGGTCGCCGAGCGGCTGCCCGGCCATCCGGCGGCCGTCATCACCGGGCCTTCGTTTGCGCGCGAGGTCGTGGCCGGCCTGCCTACCGCGATCACCGTACACGGCAACGATGCCGATTTCGCGCAGACCGTGGCCGGACTGCTGCACGCCCCCAACCTGCGCGCCTACACCGGCCACGACATGCTCGGCGCCGAACTGGGCGGCGCCATGAAAAACGTGCTGGCCGTGGCCACCGGCGTGGCCGACGGCATGCGGCTGGGCCTGAACGCCCGCGCCGGCCTGATCACCCGCGGCATGTACGAAATGCTGCAACTGGGCGTGGCCATGGGCGCGCGCCCGGAAACCCTGATGGGTCTTTCCGGCCTCGGCGACCTGGTGCTCACCTGCACCGGCGACCTGTCGCGCAACCGTCGCCTGGGCCTGGCCCTGGGCCAGGGCGTGCCGCTGGAGACGGCACTGAAGGACATCGGCCAGGTGGTGGAAAGCGTGGTCACCGCCGACGAGGTAGGCCGCCTGGCCGAACAGCACCGGCTCGACCTGCCCATCGCCTTCGGCGTGCGCAGCGTGCTGCACGGCGAGGTCACCCCCGAACAGGCCGTGCAACACCTGCTGGCACGCGAACAGAAACCCGAGTATCCCGGCAACCTTTTTGGAACCTCCGATTGACACCGCGGGCGAAAGACCGCCGTGTTCCCGGCCGGTTTCCGGCGTGTCCCGCCACCCCGCAACCTCATTCAGCCACACCTTGCTAAGCTTGGGGTTTGCATGTCGCCTGCGAGCGAGACCGGATGCAACGACCACTTCACGGCGAAAGTGACCAACCACCTGCCGGAAACCGCGTGGATCGGCATCGCGATGCCACCCCGCCCGATGCCTGGCAGAAACTTCTGACGGACCGCCCGCCGGAAGCGGGCCGTGATCAACCCGGGACCCTGGGATTCTTTCTCGAGCTCACGCGCACCGACGCCTCGCCGGCCGCCCGCCTGGAGGCCGCCCCGGTGCTGCTGGCCCCCAAGGCCCAGGGTCCGCTGGCCCGCGCCACCCCGCTGGACGCCCACGGCCTGGCACAAGCCAGCCTGGTCCCGGCCGAGCAGCGCCTGGCCGCCACCGTGCTGGGCCAACCCCTGCACGTGCGCAAGAAACGCCACTACGCCCAGCTCAGCGGCACGCTGGGCGACGCCCTGCTGACGGAAATGCTCGACACCGCCCCGTGTTTCCTGGGCGGCATCGCCGGCCTGCACCTGGCGCGCGGCAAATCCCGTACCCTGACTTGGCACTGGCAGCTGCAGGAGGACGGCCAGCAGCGCCTGCTGCCCCTGCTGCCGCACCGGTTGCGTCTGCTGCTGGCCGGCAACCTCTGGTACCTGGACGCCGAACGCGCCGAGCTCGGCATCCTGCACAGCGACCACGACGAAACCCGCTTCCTGGACACGCCACCGCTGGCACCCGAACACAGCGCCGCCCTGGCCGCGGCGCTGGCCGACTCACCCCTGGCGCAGCGGCTGCCGCCCCCGCACGTATTCAAGCCGGCCCGCCGCGTGGACATCGAGCCGCGCCCGGTCCTGATCCTGCACGCCCTGGCCCGGCACGCCCGCCTGCCCGAAAACGCCTCCCCGCTGGCCTACGCCCGCCTGGCCTTCGACTACGGCGAACAACGCCTGTCCGGCCGCGACGACGACCCCCGCGTGCTGCGCGTGCAACGCGGCAACCTGGTGGAAATCCAGCGCCAGCGCGCCCGGGAACTGGCCGCCATGGAGCGCCTGGAAGCCTGCAGCCTGCACCCGGCCGTGGACACCGAGGGCCTGCCCTGGGACGTGGCCGACGTGCTGCCCGAGGACGCCTGGCTGTTTTCCGGCAAAGGCCACAGCGGCGCCCTGGACATCAACACCCCGGCACACTGGCTGGCCTTGCGCGAACGCCTGGAACGCGACGGCTTCCTGCTGGACTACGCGCCCAGCTTCCCCTTCGAGGTGCCCGAAGGCCCGGTGCACTGGTACGCCAGCGCCAGCGAAACCCGCAATCGCCGGCGCTTCGAACTGGAGGTGGGCATCGAACTGGACGCCCGCAGGATCAATCTGCTGCCCGCCATCACGCATGCCCTGCACGAGGGTCAACTGCACCTGGATCCGGCCGCCCACGAAGCCGACAACGCGGTGTGGTATGCCCCCGTCGACGAACGCCGCCGCGTGCCGCTGCGCGTGGCCGAACTGCGCCCCCTGCTGGCGCCGCTGGCCGAATACCTGGAGCGCCCGGCCGAGCACATCCGCCTGCCGCGGGTGCAGGCCGGACGCCTGGACGAACTGGCCCGGGTCCTGCCCGATCCGGACAGCCTCAAGGCGCCGCCCGCCCTGCGCCAATTCACCGCCCGCCTGTGCCAGGCCGCCAAGGCCACCGGCCCCGCCGTACCGACCGCGCTCAAGGCCAAACTGCGCCCCTACCAGCGCGAGGGCCTGCGCTGGCTGAACGCCCTCGAAGAAGCCGGCACCGGCGGCATCCTGGCCGACGACATGGGGCTGGGCAAGACCCTGCAGGTATTGGCCCACCTGCTCTGGCTGGCGCAGGCCGGCCGGCTGGAGCATCCCGTGCTGGTGGTGGCGCCGACCAGCCTGATCCCGAACTGGGAAAGCGAGGCCGCACGCTTCGCCCCGTCCCTGTCCGTGCTGACCCTGAGCGGCCCCGCACGCGCGGACCGCTTCGACAGCATCGACCACCATGCCATCGTGCTGACCAGCTACGCCCTGCTGCCGCGCGACATCGGCCGACTCAAGAAGCATGCCTTCGCGCTGGCCGTGCTGGACGAGGCCCAGCAGGTGAAGAACCCGCGCACGCACGCGCGCCGCGCCCTGCTGGCCATCAAGGCGCCGCGCCGCCTGTGCCTGACCGGCACTCCGCTGGAAAACCATCTGGGCGAACTGTGGTCGCAGATGGACCTTGCCGTACCGGGGCTGCTGGGCGACGAAACCCGCTTCCGGCACCACTACCGCATCCCGATCGAGAAGCAGCACGACGAAACCGCCCAGGAACGCCTCAACCAGCGCCTGGCGCCGTTCATCCTGCGCCGCACCAAGGCCCAGGTGGCCACCGAGCTGCCGCCCAAGACCGAAGTCACGCGGCGCGTCTTCATGGGCGCGCGCCAACGCCGCCTGTACGAGGACCTGCGCGTGGGCCTGGCCGAGGAACTGGGCGAGGCGATCCGCCAACGCGGCATCGAGCACAGCGGCATCATCGTGCTCGACGCACTGCTGAAACTGCGCCAGGTGTGCTGCGACCCGCGCCTGGTCAAGCGCGAATCGGCGCGCGGCGTGTCCGAGTCGGCCAAGTTCGAGCTGCTGATGGAAATCCTGCCCTCGCTGCTTGCCGAGGGCCGGCGCGTGCTGGTGTTCTCGCAATTCACCGAAATGCTGAAGCTGATCGCCGCCGAACTGAAGCGCCGCCATCTCGACTTCGTCACCCTGACCGGCGAGACCCGCGACCGCGCCGAACCGGTGCGCCGCTTCCAGGACGGCGAGGTGCCACTGTTCCTGCTCTCGCTCAAGGCCGGCGGCGTGGGCCTGAACCTCACCGCCGCCGACGCGGTGATCCACTACGACCCGTGGTGGAATCCGGCCGCCGAGGCACAGGCTTCCGATCGCGCCCACCGCATCGGCCAGGACAAGCCGGTGCTGATCTACCGCCTGATCACCGCCGACAGCGTGGAAGAGCGCATCGAGGCCATGAAGGCGCGCAAGGCCGAGCTGGCCGAAGCCGTCCTCTCCGGCGGCGGCACCCGCGAACGGCTCCGCTTCGACCAGGACGACCTGGACGCCCTGCTCGCCCCCGCCTGAAACCCCATCCCCCTTGTGTGGGGGGAGCGCACCTGGGCGTGACTGGCATCGGGGTTCAACGAGCTTTGAGCCCGTCGCGCCCGGGTGCGCTCCTACACTGATGACAAGGCACGCATTGAAGCGGCCGCGCACCACCCCCACGTGATGGGACACCTCCCCAAGGAACCGCACATGGAATCCTTCCACGCCACCACCATCATCTCGGTGCGCCGCGGCGACAAGGTCGTGATCGGCG
>CAZMMO010000154.1:0-5616 GCA_964567365.1 uncultured Rhodanobacteraceae bacterium
CGGTGCACAAGGCCAACATCATCAAGACCGCCTCGGGCCTGTTCCTGGACGTGGCCCGCGAGATCGCCAGGGAGTACCCGCAGGTCAAGTACAACGAACTGATCGTGGACAACACCTGCATGCAGCTGGTGATGGACCCGGAGCAGTTCGACGTGATCGTCACCACCAACCTGTTCGGCGACATCCTGTCCGACCTGTGCGCCGGCCTGGTCGGCGGCCTGGGCCTGGCCCCGGGCGCCAACATCGGCGAGGACGCGGCGATCTTCGAGGCGGTGCACGGTTCGGCCCCCGACATCGCCGGCAAGGGCGTGGCCAACCCCTGCGCGTTGTTGCTGGCTGCGGCCGAGATGCTCGATCACCTGGACAGGGTCGACAAGGGCACCCGCCTGCGTCAGGCCATCCGCGCCACCATCGAGGCCGGCGACCGCACCACGCCGGACCTGGGCGGCAGCGGCACGACCGACCGTTTCGCCGAGGCCATCATCGAGCGCGTCACGGCCTGACCCGTTGTCGCCGGTCCATGAAAAGCCGCGGTCTGCCGCGGCTTTTTCGTGTCCGATCCTTGCCGGGTCCCACGCGTTTCAGACCGGTTTCATCACCATCACAGCCAGCGCCGCCAGCGGCAACAGGGTTGCCACACCGCCAGCGGCCATCCAGACCCGGGCCAGTTTCCAGTAACGCGACGGGATTTCGCCGCCGTGGGCGAAGCCGCGCGCCAGCCGGGCCTGCATGGTTTGCACCGGTACCAGCACGAACAGCCACAGGACGCCGGCGGCGGCAAACAGCGCCACGCCCCAGACCAGCCAGGCGTCATGCAAGCCGCCCAGGCGCGGGGCCATGACCGCCCCGGTCCCTGCCAGCAATACGATGCCGGTGGCGGTGAAGGCGAAGTCGGTGACGGTCACCAGGCGCTGGCTGAAGCCGATCACGACGGCGTTGCGGGTGCGGTCGGCGAGGGATTTCCAGACGGCCGTGACGAGGATGTTGCCGATGAACAACACGGCGCCGAGCACGTGCAGGGCTTTCAGCAGGGAATAGGACATGGCCTTGTTTTCATTGAAATTGACACCGTAAAGATTAAATATGTATCTTTTCAGTGTCAAGTTTGATGTATCATGGGTACATGAGTCCTGCCGACGCCGCATCGAAGCCCTACCACCACGGCCATTTGAAGCCGGCGCTGATCGATGCCGCCGAGGCCCTGCTGGTCGAGCACGGCGTCGAAAAGCTGAGCCTGCGCGCGGTGGCGCGGCGCATCGGCGTCAGCCAGGCTGCGCCGTACGCGCATTTCGACGGCCGTCAGGCCTTGCTCGCCGCCGTTGCCACGCGCGGTTTCGAGCGCCTGACCGCCCGCCTGCACGAGGCCGAACGGAGTCCGGCGCAAGGCGTGGCGCTGACCCGGCGGCTGGCGCGGGCGTATGTGGCGTTTGCGCTGGATCATCCGATGCTGTTCCGGCTGATGTTCGGCGCCGAACTGGGCACGAGTACGGATGACGCGTTGCGGGCGGCGCGCGATGCCAGCTATGCGCCGATCCGCGGCGCCGTGGCCCGGCGTGCCGCGGCGGCCGGTGCGGAGCCGTGGGCCGCCGAGGCCAGCCTGGCGGCCTGGGCGCTGGTGCATGGCCTGGCGATCCTCGTTCTCGATGGCGGTCAGCCGTGGCCGCGTGACGCTGCGGCGCGCGATGCGCTGGTCGACGGCGTGGTGGCGGTGTATTCGATCGAAGCCATGGCCCGGCGCCGCCGGGCGTAAGCGCACCTGACGCCCTGGCATGGTGCGGAATTGCCGCCGCGCTTGCGGGGCGTGCGGCAACCGGTCATAGTCGGGTTGCGTCTGCTGCGGGGGCGACGGACGTGCAGGAGCCGGTTCCTGTTTCGCGATGGCGGAGGGAGGCGGCGGTATCGGACATCGACCGGGCGCGGCCGATGCCTGGTTCGTTTCACGCGGGGGTGGGGAAACATCGTGCTGGACCTGGGGTGGCGTTTTCTGGTGGCGGCCATGGTGCTGTTGACGGCCAGCCGTCTGGGTTTGTGTGCCTGGCAGCATGCGCGCGTGCGCGCGGCGGGCGGGTGGTGGCCGATCATGTTCGGCGGGCTGCGCATCGACGCCAGTTTCCTGGCGATGGTGGCGGGGTTCCCCCTGCTGCTGGCGCCGTGGATCGGCATGGTTCCGCTGGCGCAGACCGTTACGCAGTACTGGTTCGGTTTCTGGTGGCTGACGCTGGTGTTGCTGGAAGTGGCCACGCCGCAGTTCATCGTCGAATACGACAGCCGGCCCAACCGCCTGTTCGTGGCCTACCTGACCAGCCCGCGCGAAGTGGGCACGATGCTCTGGCGCGGCTACAAGCTGGTCTTGCTCGCGGGGGTGCTGCTGTGGGCGCTGCTCGGCTGGTTCGGCATGAGCTGGATCGTGCGCGAGCCTGTGGTCCCGGCATTGGAGACCTGGCAGCGGTTCGCGTTGACGGCCGGCTTGTTCGTGGTGCTGTTCCTGGTCGGGCGCGGCACCCTGGGACACCGGCCGCTGAACGCCGCGCACGTGGCCTTCAGCAGCGACGCCATGGTCAACATGCTGCCGCTCAATTCCGCCTTCGTGGTGGCCAACGCCCTCATGGACATGCGCGCGGACAAGCCGGCTTCGGCGGTATACGGCAAGCTGGACGAGCCGCGCATGCTGGAACGGGTGCGTGCGGCATCGGGCCTTGCCGACGCCCTGCCGGTTCCGGAGCAGCCCTGCCAGCATTGGCGCCCCGCCACGGCAACCCCGGCACGGCCGCACAACATCGTGGTCATCGTCGAGGAGAGCCTGGGCGCGCAGTTCACCGGCTGCCTGGGTGGCAAGGGCTATACGCCGGAACTGGACGCGCTGGCGGAGCAGGGCTGGCTGCTGGCGCGGCATTACGCCACCGGCACGCGCTCCGTGCGCGGGCTGGAGGCCGTCACGGCCGGATTTCCGCCCACGCCGGCCGATGCGGTGGTGAAGCTGCCGCGCAGCCAGCGGGGATTTTTCACCCTGGCCGGACTGTTGGGTCAGTTCGGCTACCACTCGCGCTTCGTCTACGGTGGCGAGGCGCATTTCGACAACATGAAGGGTTTCTTCCTCGGCAACGGTTTCGACGAGGTGGTCGACCAGCCGAAATTCCAGGAAAAACCGAAGTTCGTCGGTTCCTGGGGCGCCGCGGACGAGGACATGTTCGACGAGCTGCACCGGCGCCTGTCGGCCGATGGCGAGGCGCCCGCCCTGTCGGTGGCCTTCAGCGTCAGCAACCACTCGCCGTGGGAATACCCGGCCGGGCGCATCGAGCCGCACGGCGAACCGGCCAGCGTGGAAAACACCGTGCGCTATGCCGACTGGGCCATCGGCCGCTTCTTCGAGCGGGCCAAACAGTCTTCCTACTGGGACCACACCGTGTTCCTGGTGGTGGCCGACCACGACGCCCGCGTGTGCGGCGCCTGCCTGGTGCCGGTGCGACACTTCCACATTCCCGCACTGCTCCTCGGCGCCGGGGTTCCGCGGTGCCGCGACGAGGGCATCTGCAGCCAGATCGACCTGGCCCCGACGCTGCTGTCACTGGCCGGCATCAGCAGCGTGCATCCCATGCCGGGCGCCGACCTCACGTGCCAGCGGCCGCAGCGGGCCATCATGCAGTACGGCGACAACCACGGTTATCTCAAGGGCGACCGGCTGCTGGTGAACGAGCCGCTGCGCCCGCCGCGGCAATTCGAATACCGTCATGCGGATGCCTCGTTGCACGAGCAATCCGTCGACGTGGACCTGGCCGAGGAGGCCTTGGCGCACGCACTGTGGCCGAGTTGGGCCTATTTCAACGAGTACTACCACGTGCCGGCCGCACAGCGCCGGCAGGCGTCGGCAGCGGACGGTGAATCGGCAAGCGTGCTGACGGCCCCGCTGCCGGTGCAGCGGGGACAGTGAGGCGGCCGCGCACGGCCGCCGGAAGCATCCGGGCGTTGTGCCGTCGCAGATGCGGCGACGTCAGGAAGCCGCCTTTTTCGCCGCCGGCTGGTATGTACCCGGTTCGCTGCGGAACGGGATGGCCAGGCGGTTCCACGAGTTGATGGCGACGACGGCCAGGTCCAGGTCGATGATTTCTTCCTCGCTGAACACCGCCCGGACCTGTTCGTAGACTTCGTCGGGGACGCCGTGTTGCGGGTCCAGACGGGTGACGGCTTCGCACCAGGCCAGCGCGGCGCGTTCGCGCTCGCTGTAGAACGGGGCCTCGCGCCAGGCCGGCAGCACGTACAGGCGCATGGGGTCCTCGCCGGCGGCCAGGGCGTCCTTGCTGTGCATGTCCATGCAGTAGGCGCAGCCGTTCAGCTGCGAGGCACGCATGAAC
Source organism: uncultured Rhodanobacteraceae bacterium (assembly GCA_964567365.1). GTDB lineage: Bacteria > Pseudomonadota > Gammaproteobacteria > Xanthomonadales > Rhodanobacteraceae > Oleiagrimonas. Next base: position 4,350 of record CAZMMO010000154.1, read on the forward strand.
ACCAGTTCCACCAACGGAGCCTCGAGGCTGGAGTGGTGCACGTACTGGCTCAGATCGATCAGGGGCTTGAGGGCCGTGGAACGCTTGGCGAAATAGTTGATTCGTTGGGTCACGATGTGTGCCTCCGTGGACGGAAGAGGAAAGGGAAGTATCCTGCGCCGCCTGCCCGCCGTGCTTGACGTGGGTCAGCGCAGCAGGGGCCAGGGCGCCAGGAAGATCACCCACAGCGCCACCACGATGGCGCTGTACTTGAGGGTGCGGAACAGCTTCGGGCTGCGCTTCTTGAAGGCGCGGCTGCGTTTGCGGTTGCGCTGGCTGATGGCGTACAGGCGGTTGATCAGGCCGGTTTTTTCCGTGCCCTCGCCGCTGTTGGGCGAGGCGGTGATGCGGCCCATGAAGGCGCTGACACACCGGTTGACGGCGCGCATGAACCCGGTCTTGAGCGGGCGCTCGATGTCGGCGAAGAAGATCACGCGGGTCTGGTCGGTGGTGTTGCGCACCCAGTGCACGTAGGTCTCGTCGAAGACCACGTCCTTGCCGTCTTCCCAGAAGTGTTCCTGGCCGTCGACGAAGATGGCGCAGTCACGCGAATTGGGCGTGATCAGGCCGAGGTGGTAGCGCAGGGAGCCCGCGAACGGATCGCGGTGCGGATTGAGTTTGCTGTTCGGGGCCAGCACGGCGAACATGGCCGCCTTGATGCCGGGGATGTCCCGGATCAGTTCCAGCGTCTTCGGGCACAGCGCCTCGGCCGAAGCCAGCGGCTCGTCGTACCACTTCAGGTAGAAGCGCTTCCAGCCCTGCTTGAAGAAGCTGTTGAAGCTGATGTCGCTGTTTTCGCTGGCGCGCTGGACGTGGCCGGCGTCGGTGAGGTTCAGCGCTTCGTCGCGGATGGTTTTCCAGTTGTCGCGCAGCGCGTCCAGTTGCGGGAATCCGCCGCGGTCCAGGATGGGCCGCGCGGGCAGGGCGGAAAACGCGTACATCAACAGGTTGTACGGCGCGAACAAGGCCGAGTGGTCGGCCAACTGGCGATCGAAGCGCAGGCGGTTGCGCCCGCGCAGGTGCACCAGCAGCACGCAGGCGACGAACGCCAGCAGCACGGCCAGGATGACGAGGCGAATGGTCATGGTTCTCGGGCAGGGCAGGGACCCGGTCCATTCTACTACTCCGCCCCGACTTCAAACCTCCCATGTAGGAGCGCACCCGGGCGCGACGGCATCAGCGCTCAATAAACCTCAACGCAGTAGCCCCCGGGTGCGCGCCAACATAA
>CAZMMO010000155.1:0-5597 GCA_964567365.1 uncultured Rhodanobacteraceae bacterium
TGATGGACATGACCAAGGCCGACATCGCCCGCGAGGGCATGCGCCTGGGCGTGGACTTCGGCCAGACCGTGAGTTGCTACCAGGCCGACGCCGAGGGTCGTGCCTGCGGCCATTGCGACGCCTGCCGCCTGCGCGCGGACGGCTTCCACGCCGCCGGTATCGCCGACCCCACGCACTACCGTTGACCGTCCCGACCCATTAGAATGACCGGCTTCGCGCCTGCACGGCAGCGTGAAGCTACACGGGCCGTTAGCTCAGTTGGTAGAGCACCGGACTTTTAATCCGTTGGTCATTGGTTCGAACCCAATACGGCCCACCATCTTCAAACCAACCCGCGTGGCCCGGTTCGCGCGGGTTTTTTGTGCTTGCATGATGCCTAGAGGTATACCGGATCGGGTACGGGAACGGCCATCGGTCCGAACAAGCGTGTGTTTGGCGAACACGTCGCGATTTTGCCCGGATGTGGCGGTTCCGCAGCCGGCAGCAAACAGGCTGTGGCGGGCCTCGTGTGCGCCCCGTCGCGACGATCCAGATCAAGGTACCGCTTGTTCCAGACCGTTATGATGGGCACGAGGTACATGCAGCCATTGAGGTTTTGTCACGTGTCGATCGACCCTCCCTCCAAGGTCGGATCCCGTCATGCAGCGGTCGGAAGCCGTGCGCCCGCCACGGTTCGTGACGGACGTGGCGTGCGCAAGGTTGCCACGACGAAGTGGACGTGTCCGAAGTGTCGCGGAACCCGAAAACTGAGGCGTACAAGGCCGTCGTGAAAACATGCAGGGAAGAAGAAGGCCGGCTTGTGGGGAGGTCGGGCTGGTCCCGCCGTTATCCTGGCTCCGTCGGGCCGGTGCACACGCTGTCTGCAAGCGTTCGTGGTGGCGGGGCTGATTGTCGGGCGTGCCGATGGATGTCGAGTTTCAGGTGTCCGCATCCAGGCCGCGGATGGTCAGGCTGGCGTCGTCGGCCGTGGTCTGCAACTGGTCGTGGACTTTCTGCAGGGCGTCGATCAGCTGCTCGCGGGCTTCGGCCGCGAAGGGGTTTTCGCGCTGGATGGCGGCGAACAGGTGGCCGGCGTCCCCGCGTACCGCGTCGAGCATGCGGTGCATGCCCTGGAAGGAAGGCGGCGCCAGCGCCATGCTGTCCTCGACGCCGAATTCGATCAGGCCCTTGGCCACGAAGAAGGCCATGGCGTGGGTCCGCGCCATGGCACGGTCGTGGTTGGCCGGGTCCTGTTCGATGACTTCGCAATCGAGCGAGCGGAACAGTGCCGCGGCGCGTTCGGCGGTGCGCGGATGGCCCGCGGCGGGGCAGATCACCACGCGGCGCGGCTTGTCCCCGCGCGCCAGGCTGATCGGTCCGAACAGGGGGTGGGTGCCGGCGTGGGCGATGTCGGCGCCGAGCAGTTCGTCCATCGCGGTGCACGGGTGCAGCTTCACGCTGCCCACGTCGATGATCGCCTGGCCCGGCTGCAGGTGCGGGCGCAGGTCCTGCAGCGCGTCGCGCACGAACGGCACCGGCATGGCCAGCACGATCCAGTCGGCGCCCTCCACCGCGGCGGCCAGGGAGGATGCGGCGAAGACGGGCGGGACTTCGGCCTGCGGATCGTATACGCGCAGGTCGTGACCGGCCTCGTGCAGCATGTCGGCGAAGGCGCGGCCGAAGCGGCCGTAGCCAAGGAGGGCAAAGCGTGACGCGGTCATGGAGGGCCCGGAGGACTCGAAAGCCCATAGGGTAGCGCCTGCGGGACACGAACAGGCCCTGGGCCATGACCGTCGGGCATATGTCGTGCCGGTCGGTTGCTTCGGCAAGCCTGTGTCGGGGGCGATCGGCCGGCGTCGCGCCGCGGCATTGACCTGCATCAAGATGCCGTGCCGCGTCGGTTCCTAGACTTTCCCCTGCTGGAGGTGCCGTGCGCCGACATTGACTGTCATGTGCGCGACGTGTTTCGGGTCCGACCTCGCGATGGAGCAAACCATGGCTGCAACCGCTCAGGACCTCGATCCCGGGGTAGCCGGGCGGGGCGCATCATCATCGTCATCATCGGCGGACGACGAGCGTGCGCTTGCGGCGGTCTTCAAGGCCCATATCGTTTGTGCCACGTTCTGGCTGGTGTTCGCGACCGCGGTGGGCCTGCTGCTGGCCTTCAAGTTCGGCGCACCGGATTTCTGGGCGGGCCAGTACCTGACCTTCGGCCGGCTGCGGCCCATCCATACCAACGACACGTTCTATGGCTGGGCCAGCATCGCGCTGGTGGGGTTGGCCTATTACGTGGCCGTGCGCAGCTGCGGCACGCGCCTGTACAGCACCCGATTGGCCTGGATCGGCCTGGCTCTGTTCAACATTGCAGCCGTCGCGGGCACGATCGCGCTCGATCTGGGCTACAACTGGGGCGACCTCGAATACCGCGAGTGGCCGTGGCCGATCCGGCTGGTCTTCCTTGCCGCCCTGCTGGTGACGGCCTGGAACCTGATCGCCACCGTGGTGCGGCGGCGCACCCGCGACATCTATCTTTCCAACTGGTACACCATGGGCGGCGTGCTGTGGACGTGCGTGATCGCGATCGTCGCGATCCTGCCCTGGTACCAGCACGGCCTGGGCCAGGTGGCCATCTCCGGTTATTACATGCACAACGCGGTGGGCATGTGGTTCACGCCGCTGGCGCTGGGCCTGTTCTATTACGCCATCCCGAAGGTGCTCAACCGGCCGATCTATTCCTACGCGCTGGGCGTGTTCGCGTTCTGGACCAACCTGTTGTTCTATCCGCTGCTGGGCGGACACCACTTCCTGTTCAGTCCGCTGCCCTGGTGGCTGCAGACCACCGCGATCGTGTTTTCGGTGGCGATGCTGGTGCCGGTGTGGGGCGGCAGCGCCAATTACCTGCTGACCATGCGCGGCCGCTACCACGGCAGGATCGAGTCGTATCCGCTGGCGTTCATGTTCATCGGCGTGCTGTGCTATTTGTTCGGCTCGACCCAGGGCACGGTCGAGGCGTTCCGCTCGCTGCAGGCGATCTGGCATTTCACCAGCTTCACCGTCGGCCATTCGCATTTCACCATGTACGGCTTCGTGACCTTCGCGGCCTGGGGCGGCATCTACGCGCTGCTGCCGCTGGCGACGGGCAAGAAGCCGGGGCGCCTCGGCATGGCCGTGCATTTCTGGCTGGCACTGGTGGGCGTGTCCATCTATGTGATCTCGCTGTCGATCGGCGGCACGGTGCAGGGGCTGGACTGGGTGCAGGGCAAGCCGTTCATCCAGTCGGTGGTGGACATGGGGCCGTACTATCTGTGGCGCGGCGTGGGCGGCATCCTGATGTTCCTCTCGCACCTGGTGTTCGCATGGAACGTCTGGCGCATGACGGCGGGCCGTGCCAGTGAGACCGCCACGCCCATCCTCGATCCCGCCGAGGGGGCTGCCGCATGAAACAGGTCCTCAAGATTGCCGGCGGCGCACTGGGCATCTACATCGTCATCGTGCTGCTGATCGCGGTGATTCCCGCGATCGACCTGTCGCAGACGCCGCCGGGCCCCGGCGTCGAGCCGCTGACGCCGTTGCAGGCCGAAGGCCGCGCGGTGTTTGCCGCCAACGGTTGCGATTATTGCCATACCCAGCAGGTGCGGCCGTTGCCCGAGGACAAGGTGTTCGGCCGCCCCTCGGCCCCCGGCGACTTCGCCTACCAGACGCCCGAGCTGCTGGGTTCGGAGCGTACCGGCCCGGACCTCACCAACGTCGGCAACACCAAGGGCGAGGTGTGGCAGTACATGCACCTGTACGATCCGCGCGCCGTGGTGCCCGAGTCGATCATGCCCAACTTCAAGTTCCTGTTCCGCGTGGTCGACAAGGTTCCCGCGGGCGAAACGGCCGTGCCGCTGCCGGCGGCCTTCGCGCCCAAGCAGGGCAAGGTGGTTCCCACGCAGAAGGCCAAGGCCCTGGTCGCCTACCTGATGTCGCTCAAGCAGACGCCGATCCCGGGCTACCACATGAACGGCGGCATGGGCGGGCCGGCGCAGGCGGCGGCGCCGGCGGCCGCGTCCACCGCGGCGAAAGCCGCGTCCGGCGCGGGCTATGCCTACGACGCGGCCAAGGGCAAGGCCCTGTTCGCGTCCCATTGCGCCGTCTGCCACCAGGCGACGGGCATGGGCATTCCCGGTGCCTTCCCGCCGCTCAAGGGCAACCCGGCGGTGGACGACGCGGACCCGACCCTGCACATCGACACCGTGCTGCACGGCGCCCACGGCAAGGTCATCGCCGGCAAGAAGTACAACGGCGCGATGCCCCCCTTCGGTGGCCAGTTGAACGATGCGGAAGTGGCCAACATCATCAATTACGAGCGCTCCTCGTGGGGCAACCACGCCAAACACGTGACGCCGGCGCAGGTGGCCGCGGTGCGCGCCAAGGCCCAGTGAGCGGGAGGCATGCGATGCACAACATGATGATGGGTCCGTTGTGGGGCGTGATCGCGGTGGCCTCGGTCGCCGGCGTCATTACCGTTGCCTGTTTCGTCGTGATGTTCTGGATGATCTTCAAGCCTGGCGAGAAGGATCCGCGCCACGCCAAGTACGACATCCTGCGTCCGGACCGCTGAGGAAACCGCCATGTCCAAGCCACACGTCCGCGTCTATCTCGACAACGAACCTGAGCCGGTCATCGACCACGAGTTGCCGACCGCGCTGACACTCGACACGCGCACGCTGGTCGACGGTCCGCACCGCCTGATCGTGCGCGCCGAAGACCAGCGCGGCGTCGAGGGCATCGAGGAGATTCCGTTCCACGTGCAGAACGGTCCGGGCATCCGCGTGTCGGGACTGCGCCCCGGGGCGACCCGACGCGGCACGCTGCACCTGACGGTGGATGCGTTCAGCACCGACGACCCGTTCGATCCCCGCCGCGCCGAGGCGCGCTCGCCGATCCCGACCTGGGTGTGGGTGCTGTGCCTGTGCGTGATCGCGTGGGTGGTGTTCTACGTGGCCACCATGTGGGACGTGCCACAGAGGTTCCGGGATTCGCCCACCTACGGCACGCCACCGGCGGCATCGGCACCGGCCGCGCCGCCGGCATCGAAATGACTGCACCCCGGGATTAAGCCGCACCCTGGCATACTTCGCCCTACGCAACCGCATCGGTGCAACATGCGCACTTTCGACGACTCCCTCGGCGCCCGTTGGCAGGCAGCCCTGCTGGATGCCTCCTACGGCAACATCCTGCTGGTTTTCAGTCCCTTGCACGGCGGCGAGGTGCGCAAGCAGATGATGGATGCGGAGAACATGCTCGAGGCCGCGGCGCAGTTGGCGGCCATGGACGATGCGGGGTTGCGCGAAATGCTGGCCGATGCCGATCCGTGGGAGGCCTGAGCGGGCGCGTCCTGCTCAGAGCCCGTGAAAAATTCGACCGTCGTGGCGAGAGCGGCGTTCGCAGCAGGTGGGCGATTTTTTCACAGGCTCTCAGGCCACGTAGCGCTCGATGCCGCCGATGGCGACCGCGACCATGTGGTCGATCTCGGCCTCGCTGACGACGTACGGCGGCATGAAGTAGAGCACGTTGCCGAGCGGGCGCAGCAGCGCCTCGTGTTCCAGGCCGTGCAGGAAAATGCGCGTGCCGCG
>CAZMMO010000156.1:0-5588 GCA_964567365.1 uncultured Rhodanobacteraceae bacterium
GAAAAGCTGGTCAACAAGTCCTCGACCACCTGGCGCAACCTGCTGCCGCAGCGCAAGAACCCGGGCAGCGATGCGGAGTGGACGTTGCTGATCGGCGAATACCCGGCCCTGGTGCGCCGGCCGGTGGTGGTCCAGGCCGATGGCAATGTGAGTGTCGGCTTCAGCGACAATGGCTTCAAGAAATTGTTTGGCGTGGGATGATGCCCTGGCGCTTGCGATGAATCCCCACACCCGTCGTTCCGGCCTTCGCCGGGGTGGCGCAATATTCCACCTGGTCAGCCTCTCATGTCTTCCGTCCTCGATCTTGCCATCGACCTGATCCGCCGCCGTTCCGTCACGCCGGACGATGCGGGTTGCCAGCCGCTCATCGCCGAACGTCTGGCGCGGGCGGGCTTCCGCATCGAGAACCTGCGCTTTGGCGAGGTCGACAACCTGTGGGCCGTACACGGCGCCGGTGACGGCCCGACGCTGGTCTTTCTCGGTCATACCGACGTGGTGCCCAGCGGCCCCGCGGACGCCTGGAGCACGCCGCCGTTCGAGCCGGTGGTGCGCGATGGCATGCTGTACGGCCGCGGCGCGGCGGACATGAAGGGCAGCGTCGCCGCGATGGTGGTCGCGCTGGAGCGTTTCGTCGCCGCCTATCCCGCCCATTCCGGCCGCGTGGCCCTGCTGCTGACCAGCGACGAGGAGGGCAATGCCATCGACGGCGTGCGCAAGGTGGCCGGCCGGTTCCACGAGCGCGGGGAGCGTATCGACTGGTGCGTGGTCGGCGAGCCGTCGGCGCACGAGCGCCTGGGCGACCAGGTGCGGGTCGGCCGGCGCGGCTCGCTGTCGGCCGCCCTGCGCGTGCATGGCGTGCAGGGGCACGTGGCCTATCCCGGCAAGGCGCTCAACCCGATCCATGCGCTGGCTCCGGCGCTGGCCGCGCTGACGGCGGCGACGTGGGACGCGGGCAACGACGACTTTCCGCCGACGTCCCTGCAGTTTTCCAACCTCCATGCCGGTACCGGCGCCAACAACGTGATCCCGGGCGAACTGACGGCCCTGTTCAATTTCCGCTACGGCACCGCAAGCACGGTCGAGAGCCTGCGCGCGCGGACCGAGGCCATCCTCGACCAGTACGGCATCGACTGGCATATCGACTGGCACGACTCGGGCCATCCCTTCCTGAGTCCGCCCGATGGCCGCCTGCGCCAGGCGGTGCTGGCGGTCTGCCGGGAGCTGCAGGGCATCGAGCCCGACCAGGACACCGGCGGCGGCACGTCCGACGGCCGCTTCATCGCCCCGCTGGGCGTCGAGGTGGTGGAACTGGGGCCGGTCAACGCGACCATCCACAAGGTCGACGAGTGCGTTGCGGTGGCCGACCTGGAGAAGCTGCCGGACCTGTATGCCGGCGTGTGTGAACGCCTGCTGGCCTGAGCGGGTGCGTGCCTGCGTGGTTGGCGCATAATGGGCGCAGCATGGTTTTGCCGCTCGCAGGAGTTCCGTCATGAAACGATACCTGATGTTGTTCCCGGCCTTGCTTGCCTTCGTGTCGCTGTCGGCCTGGGCCGCGTTGCCGGTGGGCGCCGAGGCGCCGATCTTCGCCGCCGAGGCCAGCCTGGCCGGCAAGGATTTCCATTTCTCGCTCGAAAAGGCGCTCGCCAAGGGGCCGGTGGTGGTGTACTTCTATCCGGCCGCCTATACGGGCGGTTGCGATCTGGAGGCGCATACGTTCGCCACCCACAAGGACCAGTTCACGGCGGCCGGCGCCACCATCATCGGCGTGTCGGCGGACAGCATCGCGCGGCTCAACCAGTTTTCCTCCGACCCGAAATACTGCGCCGGCAAGTTTGCGGTGGCTTCCGATCCCGGCGGCAAGATCGCGGCCCGTTATGGCCTCAAGTTGGTGCCGCCACAAAAGGGCGTCACCGACGTCAATGGCGACGCGGTCACACACGGGTTCATTCCGCGCACGACCTTCGTGATCGGCCACGACGGCAAGATTGTCGCCGTGTTCTCGTCAAAGACGGACCATATCCGCCCCGACCAGCACGTGACCAAGTCGCTGGCGATCGTGCAGGGCATGCAGACGGGCAAGTAGGCGCGACGTCGTTCGCCGACGGCGTGTGCACGGGCAAATCCCTGCTCTTACACTGGCGGATACATCCACGGCAGGGAAACAGTCATGTCACGAGCTTGCGTTCCGTTGTTCCTGATGGCGGGTTGCGCCGCCCTGACCCTGGCGGCCTGTGGGCGCTCGTCCGCGCCGGAGACGGCAGGGTCCGCCACGACGGCGCCCGCCGCCAGCAGCCCGGCGCCCGCTGCGACGGCGTCGGCGGCTGGATCCGGTGCCGCGGCGGGACTGCCCGGCGATCACGCCCAGACCCGCCGCTACAAGATCGACATCGACTACCCGCGCCTGCCGGCCGCCGATGCCGCGTTGGCCAAGATCTTGCGCGACACCGGCGCGCAGGCCAAGCGCGAGTTCATGCAGGCGCTTCCCGACCCGAAGAAGTTTCCCGAGTTCGCCGACCGCCAGTTGCAGTTGATCCTGGATTTTTCCGTGGCGGCACGCATGCCGGCCTTCGTCAGCATCCGCGAGAAGGGCATGGCCGACACCGGCGGCGCGCATCCGATTCCCGTCGATGGCAGCTTCGTGTACGACACCGCGGCGCAGCGGGTCATCCAACTGGATGACCTTTTCTCCGACCCGGCCAAGGCACGCGGAATGTTTTCGAAGCTGGCGCGCGCGGCGCTGCAGAAAAAACTGCTGGCCAAGGTCCCGGGCGGGTCGGGCACGCCGGCCAAGGTGCGCAAGGAGTGGAAGGACAACATGCGCCAGATGATCGAGGAAGGCACGCAACCGACCGCGCGGAATTTTTCCCAGTTCGTGGTGCTGGCCGGCGCCGGCGACAAGGCTGCCGGGCTGGAGCTGATTTTTCCACCCTACCAGGTGGCGCCCTACGTGTACGGCACGCAGACGGTCGAGGTACCGGTGGATGCCTTCGCGGACCTGCTCAAGCCGGATTACCGCGGCGCCTTCGTCGAATCCGGCGGCTGAGCGTCGGGTGCCGCCGGGTTCCCGGACGCGAACACCGCGAACATGCCGGCATAGGGCTTGATCATGAACGCCGGCGGGCCGTAATAGGTGCCGTCGGCGAAAAACTGCGACAGCGTGCCGTCGAGGTACAGTGCGTTGGTACAGCCCAGCTTGTCGCGGAACAGCCGCGCGAAGGTGTGGAAGTTGACCGGTGCCTCGCTGATGGCGAACACTACCTGTCCGGGCGTGCGCGCACACACGCCGCTGCGCCATTTGATGCTGTCCGAATCGGCCTTGAAATGCGGGTTCAGCTTGCCGTCGATGACCAGCATCGGGCCCGACTGCGTGGCCCATTGCGGATGCACGTGCGCGTTGCGGAACGCGGTCGTGGTGCGGACCCGGGCGCGACCCTGGCCGTCGATGGAGAACACGCCGTTGGGCAGCAGCGAGAAATTGCCCTGGCGCGGGTCGCCATGGGCCGTGTTGAGCGGCACCAGCGTGGTGCCGTTTTCCACGTACAGGCCCAGCGGGGCGCGATGGCGGTCGTAGATACCGGCATTGGCGGCAAACAGCAGCTTGCGGTGGTGGGCCTTGCCCCAGTCGCGCAGGGCGGCAATGCTGGCGAAGGGCTGGTGCGTTTCCGGGTTGCGCCAGTACAGCGCCAGCGGCGCCTTGCCCAGGTCGATGCGCACCACACGGAAGGGCAGCTTGTCGAATTGCACGTGGCGGCTGCGCACGCCATGGTCGGCGTGGCTGCATCCGGCCAGGAGTGCAATGGCCAGCAGACAGATCAGCGGACGCAGGCGCGGGTTCGCGGGGAGCAGGCGTAGAGGCATGGGGCCGATGTTCGCCCGGACGGCCGGGATCATGCAAGACGAGGGGCCGGCGGGATTCAGTCGCTTCCGGTGGGAAGTGGGCCGGTAGCGTAGAATCGGAGTTTTCGATGCACGGACGAACCATGCCGTATACCCCCATCCTGGCCACGCTGGGCTATGTCCTTTCCCCCGACCGGTCCCGCTTGCTGATGATCCACCGCAACCGCCGCAAGGGCGACCTGCACCTGGGCAAATACAACGGCCTGGGCGGCAAGCTGGAGCCGGACGAGGACGTGGCGGCCTGCATGCGCCGCGAGATCCGCGAGGAAGCCGGCATCGAATGTCTGGACCTGCACCTGCGGGGCACCCTGAGCTGGCCCGGCTTTGGCAAGAACGGCGAGGACTGGCTGGGTTTCATATTCCTCATCGACCGCTTCGAGGGCACCCCGAACGAGGGCAACCACGAAGGCACGCTCGAATGGGTCGAGCGCGAGCGCCTGCTGGACCTGCCGTTGTGGGAAGGCGACCGGCACTTCCTGCCGCTGGTGTTCGACGAGGATCCGCGTCCGTTCCACGGCGTGATGCCGTACCGGGAGGGGCGCATGCAATCGTGGTCGTATACGCGGGTCTGACCGTCCGGCCGTGGTGCGGCCCGCGGGTCAGAGCACGATGCCGGTCCAGGCGGGCGTGCCGAACTTGGTCCGGACCAGCTCTTCGGCGGCGGCCAGTTCCTCCGGCCGCAGATCGTCCAGGTGCAGCCCGTGTTGGCGGCGGAAGCTGGCGGTCATGGACGCGATGATGTCCTGGCGTGCCAGGCCCGTCTGGCTGCGCAGCGGATCGACGCGCTTGGCGGCGCTCCGGGTGCCCTTGTCGGAAAGTTTTTCGCGGCCGATGCGCAGCACTTCGAGCATCTTCGCGGCGTCGATGTCGTAGGCCATGGTCACGTGGTGCAGCACCGCGCCGCCGCGGCGCGCCTGGGCGGCACCGGCGATCTTGCCGTCGGGGGAGGTGATGTCGTTGAGCGGCCGGTACCAGGCCTTGATGCCCAGGTCGCCCAGGGCATCGATGACCCACTGGTCGAAGAACGCGTAGGACTCCTGGAAGGACATGCCTTCGACGATCGCCTCGGGCGCGTGGATGGAATAGGTGATGCAGTTGCCCGCCTCCATGAACATCGCCCCGCCGCCGGTGATGCGGCGCACCACGTCGATGCCATGGCGGTGCGCGCCCTCGGGGTCGACCTCGTTGGCCAGCGACTGGAAGCGGCCGATCACCACGCAGGGCGCTTCCCACTCCCAGAAGCGCAGGGTCGGGGCGCGTCGGCCGGCGGCCACGGCGTCGGTGAGCACCTGGTCCAGGGCAACGTGTAGGACCGGTTCGCGCGGTCCCGCGTGGATCAATTGCCAGTCGTAGTCGTGCCAGGAGGTACGGCTCATGAGCGATCCTCCCGCGCGCGCCCGATGGCCACGGCCACCGCCTGCGGCGAGATGCCGTACATGGCCACCTCCTCGCCGAGCCCGGCCTCGATGGCGCGGGTCATCGAGACTTCCGCGGCATCGGCCGGCAAGCCGGTGAGGGCCCGGTTGATGGCGTCCACGGCGTAGTCGGGTTCGAGGAAAAAGTCCCCGCTGATCTGTACCTTGGCCAATTTTCCGCCACTGATTTCGATGTCGGCCACGATCAATTTTCCGCCGGGCATCTTGTATTCGCCGTGCATGTCGTTTCCCCTGGAAGGTTCAGGTATCACCCTA
>CAZMMO010000157.1:0-5536 GCA_964567365.1 uncultured Rhodanobacteraceae bacterium
ACGCACCTCCCGGCAAGCAGCGGCTGATTATCTGAATCCTCTTCCCTAGGGTCTGGCTGCCGAGGCTCGACGCGTTCTCACCCGGGTTCCCGGAGCGGGCTTGCAAGCCCCGACGAACTCGATGGTCGGTAGGTTCCACACTCCTGACCATCAGTAACGTGCATGGATCCTGATCCCCTGCGATGAGTGCCAGGCGGCTCGCTACGTGCCGGTTGCATGTGCCGCGCTCCACATCGATCCTCGTACCGATCCATGAATCCTGGTAATGATTCGTGGAAAAAGAATCGTTTGTTTGATGCCTGCGGACCGCGTATGTTTTTCGGCAATACGAATCACCGGGCAGCATTGCCACACTGGGCGGTTTGGCGAGATCGGACGGAGGATCACCCATGACAGCTGCTTCAAAAAGTGTTTACCGCGAGTTCATCGCCCCCGACCCGTGCCACTGCATTCACGAAGCGCTCGAGGCGGTGCGGCAGCCGATTCATGAAGCCTCCGGTTTGCCCAATGAGACCTATACCGAGGACCGGTTTTTCGGTGTCGAGCGCGATCGGGTCATGGCTGAAACGTGGGCCTGCGTCGGGTTCGCCAGCGATTTGTTGCAGCCGGGACGGGTCAGGCCGCTGAACTTCATGGGGTTGCCCCTGATCATGCTGCGCAACCAGGAAGGCGGGATAGGCGTCTTCCACAACGTGTGCAGCCACCGCGGCATGCAACTGGTGCACGAAGAGACCGTCGTGCGGGGAATGCTGCGTTGTCCCTATCATTCGTGGAGTTATGATCTTGACGGCAGGCTCAAGGCCACGCCTCATATCGGAGGTGTGGACAAGCACGCGGCCGAGGGTTTCGATCGCGATAAACATGGCCTGCGGCCGGTGCGCTCGGCGCTGTGGCTGGATATGGTATTCGTGAACCTTTCGGGTACGGCACCGGCCTTCGACGACTGGATCGAACCGCTGACGAGGCGGTGGCAGGCGTTCGTTGGTGGTGACGGGTTCGAGTTGCTGCGGCGTGGTGGCAGCGACAGCGCCCTGGACCTGGAGGTCCAGTGCAACTGGAAGCTCGCCGTGGAGAACTACTGCGAAGCCTACCATCTGCCGTGGATCCATCCGAGCCTCAATACGTACTCGCGTCTTGAGGACCACTACAACATCACCCTCGATGGCCCGTTTGCGGGGCAGGGCAGCAATGCCTACAACCTTGCCGAGTGGGCGGGCACCCGTTTGCCGACGTTTCCGGGCTGGCCCGCGGATCGGCTCCGGCAAGCGGAGTACATCTCTTTCTTCCCGAACGTACTGCTCGGCATTCAGGCCGACCACGTATTTGCGATGATGCTGGAACCGGTCTCCCACGGTACGACCCGGGAGCACCTGCGCCTCTACTATGTGGGGGAGGCAGCCCTGGGCGAGGAATACGCGGGAGCCCGCACCGCGACTCTGGAGTCCTGGCGCACGGTGTTCTCCGAGGATATTGGTGCGGTGGAGGGCTTGCAGCGCGGGCGGCAATCGCCTGCTTTCACCGGTGGCGTGTTTTCGCCGGTCATGGATGTCCCTACTCATCATTTTCACCGCTGGGTGGCCGACATGTTGTCGCGGTCGCAGACGACATGAGCCGGTCTGTGCACGCAGGCGATGCGGCGCGCCGGACCATCCCGGGCTACTGGCAGAACTTCATCGGTGGCCGCTGGGTGGATGCTCAAGCCACGCTGAGCGTGGAGAATCCCGCTTCGGGTGAGCCGTTGGCCGAAATTGCATTGGCGACCGCCAAAGACGCCGACCGCGCGGTAGGCGCTGCCCGCCGCTGTGTCGATTCCGGTGCGCTTGCGGCATTGACGCCGGGCGAGCGCGCGGCTGCCATGCGGCGGGTGGCGGTGGAGTTGCGCGACGTGACCGAGGAAGGCGCGCTGGTCGGTTGCCTCGAAAACGGCAAGTCGCTGGACGCCGCCCGCGACGAGTTCGTCGAGTGTGCGGACTACTTCGACTACTACGCCGGAATCGCGGACAAGCTCGAAGGTCGCAGTATTCCTCTCGGCGAAGATTACGTCGATTTCACGGTGCATGAGCCGTATGGCGTTTCCGCCCATGTGGTGCCGTGGAATTTTCCGCCGTCACTCGCCGCCCGCTCCCTGGCGCCGGCGCTTGCGGCCGGCAATGCGGTGGTTATCAAGTCTCCGGAGCTTTCACCGCTCGCGGTAACGCTGGTGGTTCGCGCGTGTGAGCGTGCGGGCATGCCCGCCGGTGCGGTCAACGTGATTTGCGGTTACGGCACCGATGCCGGCGCTGCCCTGGTTGCTCACCCGGGGGTGGATCAGATCGTGTTCACCGGCTCGGTGGCGACCGGCCGCGCCATCATGCACGCGGCGGCGGATCGCGGCGTGCCGTGCGTCATGGAACTCGGCGGCAAATCGGCGGCCATCGCCTGCGAGGATGCCGATCTGGAGCAACTCCTCGCCAGTGTGCGCAATGGCATCTTCTTCAATGCCGGCCAGGTCTGCTCCGCCATGTCGCGGCTGCTGGTGCACCGCTCCCGTTATGACGAGGTGCTGGAGCGGGTCGTTGCGCTTGCCGAGAGTCTGAGCATCGGGCCGGGTATCGAGAATCCCGGACTTACGCCGCTGATTTCCGCCACGCAGCTCGAGCGTGTGCAGCGGATGTGCTCGCAGGCCGTCGCGGCGGGCGCGCGTGCCGTGACTGGTGGCCGACGCGTGACCGATCTGAGCGGTTATTTCATGCAGCCGACCGTTTTTACGGACGTTGCCGCGGACATGGCTATCGCCCGCGAGGAAGTATTCGGGCCGGTGATCGTGATCAGCCCGTTCGAGACCGAGGACGAAGCCGTGCGGTTGGCCAATGGCACCGAGTATGGGCTGGTTGCGGGCGTTTTCACTCGCGATATCAGCCGTGCGCTGCGTGTGGCGCACCGGCTGGTGGCCGGGCAGGTTTTCGTCAATGAATGGTTCGCTGGCGGGATTCAGACGCCCTTCGGTGGTACCAGGGGGTCCGGCTACGGCCGCGAAAAGGGCCAGGAAGCCGTTTACAACTACGTTCAGACGAAAAATGTCGCGATTCGTCTGTAGTCCCTGTGATGTTTTCGGGTGCGGCCACCCTGGAAGGGTATGACGATGGCTGCGATCCGGCTGCCTGTCAACGACCCCGGCTGCGGCTGGTCAGCGCGCCTGCCGGACATGCCTCCGGCGGTTCGGCTTGCCGGCGTGAAGAGCGTCGATTGGGTGGTTCTGGGGGCTGGCTTCATGGGTCTTGCCGCAGCGCGGCAACTCGCCTGGCACCGGCCGGGGGATCATATCCTGCTGATCGATGCGCTGCGTGTCGGCCAGGGAACATCAGGGCGCAATTCCGGGTTTGTCATCGATTTGCCCCACAAGAGCGATCTGGAGGGCCGCGATCTGGCGAGAATGCGCCGCATCATGGCGCTGAACCGCGAGGCCATCCGCTTTCTCGGCGAATGCGTCACGACCCATCGCATCGATTGCCAGTGGTCCCGGGCGGGCAAATATCAGGGGGCGGTAGGCGAGCGGGGGCGGCGCTTTCTCGCTCGCTTCAGGCTGCTGCTGGAGCGGCTGGGAGAGCCCCATGAAGTGCTCGCGGGGGATCAGCTGGCTGCCGCCCTGGGCACCCGGTACTACCGGGAAGCCGTCTACACCCCAGGCAGCATTCTGATGCAGCCGGCGGCGCTGGTGCGCGGCCTCGCCCGGAGCCTGCCGGAGAATGTGACGCTGTTTGAGGAATCGCCCATATCGCGGCTGGAAAAGGCAGGGAACCAATACCGCTTGTACGGGCGGAGCGGTGAGGTGCGCTGTCCCCGAGTGCTGCTTGCCACCAATGTGTTCAGCGGCGAGCTCGGCCATCTGAGATATCGGGTACTGCCCGTCATGACCTTTGCGAGCATGACGCGGCCACTGGCGCAAGGAGAGTTTCGCGACTATCCCGGACGGTTGGACTGGGGGCTGACGCCGGCGGACCCGGCGGGCACGACCTTGCGCATGACGGCCGACCGCCGCATTGTCGTTCGCAGCCAGTATCAGTATTCACCCCGTTACGGAAGCAGTGCCGAGAAGCGTCGGGTCGTGCGGCGCGTCCATGAGCGGGCGCTGCGGGCTCGTTATCCCGGGTTCCGGCGGCTGGGATTCGAGTATACCTGGGGCGGAGTCTGTGGCCTGTCGAGGAATCATGCCTCCTATTTCGGAGAACTGAAACCGGGGCTGTACGTTTCTGCCTGCCACAACGGGGTCGGTGTCGCGCGCGGCACCATCTCCGGCAAGCTGCTTGCGGATCTCGCGGTTGGTGCCGATTCACAACACTTGCGGGACATGATCGCGGTTTCCGGAATTCCGGCGCTCAATCGGCCGGCACCCCTTTTCGGGCTTGGCGTACGCGGCCGCATGCGCCTCGCGCAGTGGATCAGCCGAAAGGAGCTTTAGGTGAAAATCGAGGGTATGGAAGTCTTTCAGGTCGACCTGCCCTACGCCGGCGGCGTCTACCGGCTATCCGGCAACCGTACTTATACGACGTTCGATGCCACCATCGTGCGCCTCGTCGCCGACAATGGCCTCGAGGGTTGGGGCGAATCAACCCCATTTGGATCCAACTATATCGCCTCGCATGCACTCGGGGTCCGTGCAGGTATTGCAGAGATCGCCAACGCCGTCATCGGGCTCGATCCGCGTCGCGTCGACCGTGTCAACGAGGCGATGGATCGTGCGCTCGTGGGCCACCTGCATGCAAAGACCGCAATCGATGTGGCTTGCTGGGACCTGTTTGGAAAATCGGTCGGCATGCCGGTCTGCGATTTGCTTGGAGGGCGCACCGGAGCCCGCATGCCGGTTATCGACTCGACTCACGCGGGTGACCCTGATGACATGCGGCGGCGGGTGGCGGAATCGCGTGCCAGGGGGTTCACCGGTCATTCCGTAAAAATCGGGGCAACCCCGGAGGAGGGCGGCCCGGCGCTCGATGCCGCGCGCATCGAATCATCCATGGCCGATGCTCGCCCGGGCGAATACTTTATCGTCGACGCCAATGGTGGCCTCACGGTGGAGCACGCGCTACGCATGCTTAACCTGCTGCCTCATGGGCTCGATTTCGTACTCGAGGCCCCGTGCGCGAGCTGGCGGGAGCACCTTTCCCTTCGACGACGTACAAGTGTGCCCCTGATAGTCGATGAACTGGCCGATACCGACCAGTCGGTGATGCAAATTGTGGCGAATGACGCCGCGGAAGGCATCGGGCTCAAGATATCGAAGAATGGCGGCCTGACGCGCGGGCGTCGCCAGCGAGACATGTGCATCGCCGCGGGTCTGACCGTGAGCGTGCAGGAGACCTGGGGTTCGGTGATTGCGTTTGCGGCGCTCGCCCATCTGGGGCAGACGGTGCCACCGCATCTGCTGCGCTGCATCCTCGATGTGCGCGAGATGACGGCGACGGCGACGGCCAGGTTCGACGCGGAGATCGTCAACGGCGGCGTCGTGATTCCGGACGTGGTCGGCCTGGGGCTGGAGATCGAACGCGACGTCCTGGGG
>CAZMMO010000158.1:0-3836 GCA_964567365.1 uncultured Rhodanobacteraceae bacterium
TCCATCATCGAAAGCAGACTGGAAGACTTCACACAGTTCACTCGGACCCTGATCCGACGAGGGTCGGGAAAAGGCGATTGAGTACAAAACAATGGCCTCCTGATCGGTTCAGGCACATCTTCGTATCCACGGTCCGCAAAGTGTATTCTGACCCCGTTTCGAGTCCAGTTTCGCCTGCAGGAACAAACCCCATGCCCCGCCTGGATCTATCGTCTCTGGAAAGCACCTTGGCAGCCCTCGACCGCGGCCTCGCGCGTGCCTTGCCAGCACCGGATGACGAGGAGCTTCGCGATGCCTGTATCCAACGTTTCGAGTTCTGCTTCGAGTTGTCATGGAAGATGCTCAAGCGCCGGTTGGAGCAGGATTTACCATCGCCAGCACTCATCGACGGCATGAGCTACCGCGAGTTGTTCCGTGTCGGTGCCGAGCAAGCGCTGGTCGATGACCCTACCCGTTGGTTTGTTTACCGCGACAAGCGCAACATCACCTCACACACGTACAACGCTGCCAAGGCCAACGAGGTCTTCACGGTCATTCCCGATTTCGCCCACGATGCCAAGCAACTGCTCAGCCGCCTGCAGGAAAGGGGAAGCCAGCATGCCTGAGCTTAGTCCGGCACAGCGCGAACTGGTCCGACGCATCCTGCATCATAGAATGCCGGAGCGGTCCGTCCGCATCTTTGGCTCGCGCGCCAGCGGCCCGGCCAAACCATGGTCCGACCTGGATCTGGCCATTCTCGGCAACGAGCCTGTCGACGACCTGGCCCTGGCCCAGGCCCGCGCTGATTTCGAAGAATCGGATCTTCCATTCCGTGTCGACCTCAGCCTGTGGCGGGACCTGCCCGATGGCCTGCGCCAAAGTATCAAGCACCACGGGAAGCCCCTGTAGACCCGGAAAAGAAGTCAAGCGGGTTTCCTTGTGGTGCTCCCCGGTAAGTGAACCTGACTCCCCCGTTATTGCAGCCATTACCCCCTGAGCTGCCAACCCGGCCCCACTCCGCAAGACGGCTTGCGCTACGCTAGCAGCCGACTTGGCAGATCGCGGCCGTCAGACCACACGCACCCATCCGCATGACCAGGGATATCGGCAAAATCTGGACCATCTTCACCCCCTCCGAGCGACGCAAGTCGATCTGGATGCTGGTGCTCATCGGCCTGATGGCGATCGCCGAAACCGGGGGAGTGTTGTCGATCATGCCCTTCCTGGCGGTATTGGGCCGGCCCGCGGTCATCCACGAAAACGCCATCCTGCAGGCCGTCTACAGCCGCTTCGATTTCCACACCAGCCGCGACTTCATGATCGCCATGGGCCTGGCTTCCATCGCCACCGTCATCGGCGCTTCCATCTTCAAGACCATCACCCTGCACCTCATCAACCGCTTCATCCACCTGCTGCGCCACTCGATCAGCGCGCAACTGCTGGCGCGCTACCTGCACCAGCCCTACGAGTTCTTTCTTACCCGCAACCCCTCGCAGCTGAGCCGCAACGTGCTCTCGGAGGTGGACCAGTTGCTGTTCAGCCTGATCCAGCCGCTGTCGCAACTGCTGGCCCAGGGCACCGTGGTACTGGCCATGGTGGCCCTGGTGTTCTGGTACAACGCGCTCACCGCCATCATCATCGTCGCCACCGTGGGCCTGCTCTACGGGACTATCTACGGCCTGGTGCGCAAACGCCTGGCCCGCATCGGCAGGGAGCGGCAAATCGCCAACGGCCAGCGCTTCCAGTCCTGCAACGAGGCGCTGGGCGGGATCAAGGACGTCAAGGTCACCCACTCGGCCGACTCCTACCAGGGGAAATTCCATCGCGCCTCGCGCGAACTCTCGCGCCACATGGCCACCGGCGAAACCCTGGCGCAAACCCCGTTGTACCTGGTGGAGGCCGTCGGCTACACCGGCCTGATCCTCATCGCCCTGGTACTGATGCTCCAGCGCCACGACATCGCCCACGTCCTGCCCGCGCTGGGCCTGTACGGCTTCGCCGCCTACCGCATGCTGCCCGCCGCGCAGATCATGTACCGCGGCTTCGCCAAGCTGAAATTTTCCTCCGCCGCCCTGGACACCATCCACCACGACCTGACGCTGCCCGACGACGTAGCGCCTGCCACCGCCACCACCGAAATACTAGCCCCGCACCGGGAAATCCGCTTGCACGACGTCAGCTACGCCTACCCGTCCACCCCCGACAAACCCGTACTGGACCATTTCGACCTCGTCATCCCGGTCGGCACCAGCATGGGCATCGTCGGCCGCACCGGCGCCGGCAAAAGCACGTTGATGGACATCCTGCTGGGCCTGTTGGCACCGCAAGCCGGCACCCTCAGCGTGGATGGTGTTTCCGTGGATGCCAACAACGTCACGACCTGGCAGCGCGCCATCGGCTACGTTCCCCAGCACATCTATCTGGCCGACGCCAGCGTGGCCGAAAACATCGCCTTCGGGGTGCCGCGCGAAGCCGTCGACATGGGAGCCGTGGAACGCGCCGCACGTGCCGCGCAGATCCACGATTTTGTGGTCAACGAACTCGAGGACGGTTATGAGACCCCCATCGGCGACCGCGGCATCCGGCTTTCCGGCGGCCAACGCCAACGCGTCGGCATCGCCCGCGCGCTGTACCGCGATCCGCCCGTGCTGTTCATGGACGAAGCCACCAGTGCATTGGACACGCAGACGGAACAGGCGCTCAACGACGCCATCGGGCAACTGTCCGGCGAGAAGACCATCGTCATCATTGCGCACAAGGAAGCGTCGCTGGAAAAATGCGACACGGTGGTGTCGATAGGAGGTACTCCGAAACCGTCGACAGCGCACATCGAGGGCACCGGGTTCACTTATGGGCCCGACCATGTGGCTCAAGCGCGGAATACAGCGCCCATAAGTGAACACAGTACCCCAGCTAGCTCAGACGTCCGTAAATGAACCGGTCGCCGCTTTCTGACCATCTTCCTTGATAAACTCCCGTCATGCGCCTGACGACAGACCAACAGCGCCACATCATGCAAATCGTCTGCCTTCACCTGGGTGAGGACAACCAGGTGCGCGTATATGGTTCCCGGCTTCGTGATGACCTGCGTGGCGGCGACATCGACCTCATGATCGAGGGCCGTCATCACCTGGCTCCGCTGGACAAGGCTGCACTGCAGCTGGATCTAGAAGAAACACTGCAGCATCCTGTCGATATTCTTTACCACCAGGCAGGCAAACCCCTGACGCCTTTCCAATCCATTGTCAAGGCCGCCTCCCGCCCCCTCCGAAACCGGCCCGCATGAGCGACTCTGTTCAGCAACAGGAAGCCTACCTGGCGCAACTGCTGGAAGCCGTCCAGCGATGCGCGTGGTTTCTCGATCAATCACGACAAAAAATCACCTGGCCTCTGGATGGCCCTGATCTGGCTGTTCGTGCCAAAGACGCCAACCTGTTCGAAACCCTGGCTGCCATCAACGAACGCTTCGCCAAACTGCAGGACTCGCTGGCGGCTGCCATGCGCCATACTGCCCTGTTGATGGGAGAAAACACCAGCCACTTCCTGCAAGTGCTGGCCTTATTCGAAAAGATTGGTGTACTGGATTCCGCGCGAATGTGGCAACAGGCCCGACTGGTTCGCAATCACGCCGCTCATGACTACGACCTGGACTACGAAGCCATCGCCGAGCACTTCAACACGTTGCAGCAACTAATCCCCAGCCTTTTTGCCACAGCGGACAGGCTGCTGCAGCACACGCATACCGCGCTTGGCGTGGACCCCGCGACTCAGCAGTTCCAGCGTGAGTTCCAACAACTGCCACGAGATTGATGCACACGGGGTTAGTATGGGAAGGCAGGCCCAGGATCACGGCACGG
>CAZMMO010000158.1:3936-5418 GCA_964567365.1 uncultured Rhodanobacteraceae bacterium
TTCATATCAAGGAGCGCATAACCGCTCGCCCTCGTTTGCAGGTGGACCTGACCTGATTTTCCCGTCGTTTTTCTGCTTGTGCCATATTGCAGCCCTGCGCCTGAGCACCGTTGCCATGAGCATCCTGCCATCGCCAAACGTGTAGCCACTATTGTCGACCGCTTCGGCAAATTGTCAGACCAACTGGCGGGCATAAGTAAGCCTGTCACTGTTTCCCTTGTTCCTTTTGTCCCTGACACCTTTTGTTCTGCAAGTTGCGCTCCGCGCGATTGCCCCCTTCGACAAACTCAGGACAGGCTTCGATACCTCAGGGCGAACGGCCTCACGAAAACGCGCATGACAAAATACTTCCCACCGTTCGTGGTGAGGTATCGAACCATGAACGGCGCCAGGAGCAAGGGGGAAGGCTTAAGTAAGTGCCATTCGTCCCTGCCACCTTTTGTTGTTGCAAGCGCATTGCCTGCATGCAATGATGGCATCGCTATCAATGCATGATGGAGAGAACACATGCCCAGCATGACCATCCGCAACCTCGACGATCACGTCAAACAGCAGCTTCGCATGCAGGCCGCGCGGCATGGGCGATCCATGGAAGATGAAGCGCGCGACATCCTGCGCACGGCGGTTTTGGCGCCTACCACGACCGGCAACACGTCACTGGTAAAGTCCATCCGTGCCCGCATTGAACCCTTGGGAGGCGTCGACCTCGAGCTGCCTCCACGCGAAGCCATCCGTCACCTGCCAGATATGGATGCATGATCGTCCTTGACACCAACGTGCTGTCGGAAATCCTGCGTCCGCAACCCGAGCCCAAAGTGCTGGCCTGGCTGAGCGCGCAACCCGAGGCGTCCTTGTTCATCACCACGATCACTCGCGGCGAACTCCTTTACGGAGTACATCTGCTGCCCAAGGGACGTCGCCGCGACGCGTTGCAGCGAGCCGTCACAGCCGTCTTCGACGAAGATTTCAACCATCGGACGTTGCCGTTCGACAACCACTCTGCCGACGCCTATGCCGAAATTGCCAGTACACGCAGAACCAAAGGCCGGCCCATCAGCCAGTTCGATGCCATGATCGCCGCATGCGCACGCTCGCGTGGAGCCAGCGTTGCCACACGCAACACGCGCGATTTCACCGGTTGCGGCATTCAGCTGATCAATCCATGGACCGCCAAAATCGCGTAGCCACACCCGCCATGGCGCCTCGGCAACATTGCCATCCATCCGACATGACGTGGGTGCGAAAGCAAAACCGGCAGGTATCGAAGCATGAACAGCGAAAAGGGGTTCGCCATGCATGTTTTCATGAGGTCCGTTCGCCCTGGTACTTCGACAGGCTCGGCACAGGGTACGCTGCGCGTGTCGAAAGGTCGCTGCGCGGAAGCCAAGCCTGGAGGGCCTTTGGGGCCTTACGTGGGTGCCCTTCGTCTCCGACACATTTTCGATCCCGTTTTTCCTCACCCCTTACCCGCTTGCAGCCCCC
>CAZMMO010000159.1:0-5409 GCA_964567365.1 uncultured Rhodanobacteraceae bacterium
GCGGCGATCAACCCGGGCAATTCCGGCGGCGCCCTGGTCAACATGCGCGGGCAACTGATCGGCATCAATTCGATGATCTACTCGCCGTCGGGTGCCAACGCCGGCATCGGCTTCGCCATTCCCTCCGACCTGGCGGCCAAGGTGATGCACCAGTTGCTCACCTACGGCAAGGTGCGCCGCGGCAGCCTCGGCGTGCACGTGCAGAAGCTGACTCCCGACCTGGCCCGGGCGCTGGGCGTGGATGCCTCCAGCGGCGCCGTGGTGACCAGCGTGGACGACGGCTCGCCGGCGGACAAGGCCGGGGTGCAGCCGGGCGACCTGGTCACCGCCATCAACGGCACGCCCGTGCACACGCCGGACAACCTGCACAACGCCGAAGGACTGTTGCCGGTCGGCAGCGCCGTCAAGCTGACCGTCCGCCGCAACGGCCACAGCCGTACCTTCGACATGCAGATGGCACCGGAGCGGCTCGCCCATGCCGACGGCAACGACATCGACCCGCGCCTGAGCGGTGCCGCGCTGCGCGACCTCTCCTCCAGCGAGGCCGCGCGCAGCAGCAGCGGCGTGATGGTCGACACCGTGGACGAAGGCAGCCGCGCCGGCCGCGACGGGCTGCGCAAGGGCGACGTCATCATCGGCGCCAACCAGCGCCGCACGCCCAACCTGGCCGCCCTGAAAGCCGTGCTGTCGGGCCCGCCGCCGCGCCAGCTGATGCTGATCCTCGTGCGCCACGGGCACATGCGCTACCTGCTGATGCACTGAGCGCACATTCCCATGCGGACCAGACCACTCCCGTGCCAGGCGCCTGAACGGGACGTGACGCGGTAGGCAGGCAAGCGGGCGCCCGGGCCGCCATAATCACGGCTGGCGAAGGGGGCGCCAGCCATTCATCATCTGTTGGGACACCATGGCCTTCCGTTTCCGTTACCCGCTTGCCGTCCTGCTGGCGCTCGTCGCCGGTGCCGCCCTCGCCGGTCCGCCCCCCCTGGTGTGGCGCGGCGACATCACCACCGCCCATGCCTTCGTCGACGGCATGGCCAGCGCCTGGCACAAGGCCGGCCATCCGCGCATCACGCTGCAGCCGTTCAACACCGTGTCGGGCATCGACGCCGTGGCCAACGGCTCGGCCGACATCGCCGGCAGCGTGCGCGGCCGCGCGCCCCACCGTGCCAACGAGGCCGATCTCGTGTTCACGCCGGTCGCCTGGGACGCGCTGGCCATCATCACCAACTCGCGCAACCCGGCGGACGGCCTCACGCTCAAGCAACTGCACGACATCTACTACGGCAAGATCACCAACTGGAGCCAGGTCGGCGGCAAAAACCTGCCCATCCACGTGTACGCCGTGGCCAGCCCCACCGACGGCATCGAGTTCAGCCTGCGCCGCCTGCTGTTCGGCCGCGGCAACCAGCCGGTGGCCGCGCCGCGCCTGTACCTGACCGTGACCTCACTGCAAAAGGCCGTGGCGCTGGACGCGCAGAGCCTGGCCGTCACCACGCTGTCGAACGCATACGACAAGCGCAAGCTGAAGATGCTCCGCATCGACGGCAAGAAACCCAGCATCAGCAACGTGGCCGACGGCAGCTATCCGCTGTACACGCCGCTGTACCTGGTCACGCGGCCGGCGGCACAAACCGCCGACACGCCCAAGGCGCAGGAAATCCGGCAATTCGTGGCCTTCGCGCGCAGCCCCGCGGTCGCCACCATCCTGCACCGGCACCGGCTGGTGCCGTACGCCGACGCCCTGGCGCTGGCCGGGCACGACCAGGAGCGCATCGCGGCCATCGCCAAGGCCACCGGCCGCCATGTGTACCACCACAACGGCCCGACCGCGGCACCCGGCGCCACCTACGCCGCCGGCGCGGCCATGGCCCCCACCTCGGAGCGCACGCGCGCCGCACGCCAGCGCATGCTGGCCCAGCACGACGCCGACCAGGCCGCCGCGCGGCGGGCCGACGCCGCCAAGGCGCAACAAGCCTTCGAGCACAAGCAAGCCGATGCGAAAAGGGATACGACCGGGACCACGCACCACTCGCCGCGGATCACCTGGTACACCGTGTCCTCCGGCGACACCCTGTCCGGAATCGCGCAAAAGCAATCGGTCAGCGTGAAACAACTGCGCGAGTGGAACCACATCCAGGGCAACCTGATCCGCGTCGGCCAGAAGATCGCCATCCACCACGACTGAGGGACCGTCGGGCGGCATCGGCGCGTTACCATGGACGGCACTGTCACTGCCGGAGCCCCCATGGACGCCATCGTCGCCGCCACCGCACGCACCCGCGCCACTCCCATCGAATGCGTGGATGCCAACAGCCTGGCCGCCTGCAAGCGGCGCTTGAACGCCCGGCAGCGGCGCTGGCTGGACGCCAGTGATTTCCAGCCCCTGGCAGGGCGCGTGCTCCTGTTGCCCGACGAAAAAGGCGTTGTCGAACGCGTGCTGGTCGGCGTCCATCGCCACGACCCGCTGTGGGCGTTGGCCGCCCTGCCCTGGCAACTTCCCGCCGGGCGCTATCGTCTGGCCGACGAAGGCGTCCCTCCCGATGCCGGGCTCGCGGCGCTGGGCTGGGCCCTGGGCGCCTACCGCTTCACCCGCTACCGCAAGCCGGGACGCGACCCGGCGCGGCTGCTCGTCCCCCGCGCCGTCAAGACCGCCGTGGCCCCGACCGTCGAGGCGGTCACGCGCGTGCGCGACCTGGTCAACACCCCCACCTGCGACATGGGACCGGAACAACTGGCCGATGCCGTCAAGATACTTGGCAAGGAACACCGGGCCCGTGTGCGCGAATGGGTCGGCGAAGCCCTGCTGAGGAACAACTTTCCCACCATCCACATGGTCGGCCGCGCCAGCCACCGGCCGCCGCGGCTGGTCGAACTCACCTGGGGCAAGGCCTCCGATCCGAAACTGGTGCTGGTCGGCAAAGGCGTGTGCTTCGATTCGGGCGGCCTCGACCTGAAGTCCGCGGCCGGCATGCGCTGGATGAAAAAGGACATGGGCGGCGCCGCCCACGCCATCGCCCTGGCCGGACTGGTGATGCGGGCCGGACTGCCGGTGCGCCTGACCCTGCTGGTGCCGACCGTGGAAAATTCCGTCGCCGGCAACGCCATGCGCCCGGGGGAAGTGGTCCGCACGCGCGCCGGACACACCGTGGAAGTGGACAACACCGATGCCGAGGGCCGCCTGATCCTGTGCGACGCACTGGCCTATGCCGGCGAGCAGAAACCCGACCTGATCCTGGATTTCGCCACCCTGACCGGAGCCGCACGCGTGGCCCTGGGCCCGGACCTGCCGGCCGTATTCACCAACCGCGAACCGCTGGCCGAGGCCTTGCACGAGGCCGCCGGGCATGTCCACGATCCAGTCTGGCGACTGCCGCTGTGGCAGCCGTACCTGCACATGCTCGAATCCCACGTGGCCGATTTTGCCAACGCCGGCCCCTCGCGCCACGCCGGCGCGATCACCGCCGCCCTGTACCTGGGCCGCTTCGTGCCCGAGGACGTGCCATGGGTACATACCGATGTCTACGCCTGGAACGACAGCGAACGCCCCGGCCGCCCGCGCGGCGGCGAGGCACAAAGCCTGCGCGCCATGTTCGCGTTCCTGCGCCAGCGCTACGGCTGATCCCATGTCTCGTCTCCGTCTGTCGACCGCCCTGCTGACTCTGGGCCTGGCCACCGGCGCCATCGCCGCCACGCCCGCCACCACGCAGCAGCCTGCGCTGACGGCATTGACCCGCGACTCCGGCGGCGTCATGCCGGCGGCGCAACGGCGCGTGCATTTCGATCATGTCGCTTTGCACATCACCGTGCACCCCAAGACGCGCAGCATCGACGGCTTCGCCCGCCTCACCTTCACCGCAAAGCAAGACACCGACGAGTTGCTGCTGGATCTGGACCGCAACCTGCCCATCCGCGCCATCACGCTCGACGGCCAGCCGCTCGCGCGCCCGGCCTGGAGCAACCCGCAGGGACGCATCCACATCCAGCTTCCGCGCACCCTGACCGCCGGCCGCAAGATCACCGTGGGCGTGCGCTACGGCGGCCGGCCGCACGTGGCCGAAAACCCACCCTGGGGCATCGGCGGCTTCGTCTGGAGCCACACGCAGGACGGCCAGCCGTGGATCGCCAGCGCCGTGGAGGGCGGCGGCTGCGACCTGTTCTGGCCCTGCATCGACCAGCCCGAGGGCGAACCCGACCGGCTCGACCTGTACGTCACCGTACCCAAGCCCCTGGTGGCCCCGGGCAACGGCGTGCTGGTCGGCGTCCAGGACCACGGCGACACCCGCACCTGGCATTGGCGCGCGCGCCAGCCGGACACGTACGCGGTGGCCATCAACGTCGGCCCCTACCGTAAACTGCACGCCACGTACCGCAGCCGCTACGGCAACACCATCGCCCTGGATTTCTGGTACCTGCCCGGACAGAAAAAGAAGGCGGAAAAATTGTTCGCCACTTTTCCGAAAATCCTCGACTTCTTCGAGCAGAAGATCGGCCCCTACCCCTGGGGCGACGAGAAAATGGGCGTGGTGGAAACCCCGTACCTGGGCATGGAACACCAGACCATCAACGCCTACGGCAACCATTTCCGCCCCGACCCGGAAGGCTTCGACCGCCTGCTGCAACACGAATTCGCGCACGAATGGTTCGGCAATCAGCTGACCAACGCCGACTGGGACGACATGTGGCTGCACGAGGGCTTCGGCACCTACATGCAGCCGCTGTACGCGCAGTACCTGCACGGCGACCGGGACTACTACGCCTGGCTGCACGACCTGCGCCTGAAAATCGAGAACCGCCGCCCGATCGTGTCCGGCTCGCCCCGGACCGAGGAGGCGGTCTACGACGAGAAGACCGGCCCGGGGCAGGACATCTACAACAAGGCGGCGCTGATGCTGGACAGTCTGCGCCACCTGATCGGCGACCGGGACTTCTTCCGTTCCATCCGCCTGCTGGTCTACGGCCGCGACGATCCCCGGCCGGGCAACTTCAAGCCGCGCTATGCCACCACCCGCGACTACATCGACATCGTCGACAAGGTCACCGGGCGCAAGCTGGACTGGTTCTTCAACGTCTATCTGTACCAGGCCCAACTACCGAAGCTGGACGTGACCCGCCACGGCAACACGCTCGACCTGCGCTGGATCGTACCCGACAATCTGCCCTTCCCGATGCCGGTGCAAGTGAAGGTCGGCGACACGCTGCACACCTTGCCGATGACCGGCAAGCACGGCCGGCTGACGCTGCCGCCGGACGCGGCGGTCACGATCGACCCGCACTCGAGGTTGTTGCGCCAGCAGCCCTGGATCCGGGACTGGCAGCAATGGCAGCGCGCCGGGAAACACCCATCCTCGTAACCGCCCCCGCCACATGTAGGAGCGCACCCGGGCGCGACGGCATCAGCGTTCAATG
>CAZMMO010000160.1:0-5406 GCA_964567365.1 uncultured Rhodanobacteraceae bacterium
ATGCTGGCCTGTCACGCCGGAGGTCGCGGGTTCGAGTCCCGTCCGCTCCGCCACTCGTTGATAAACAAAAAGCCCGCCTTGCGCGGGCTTTTTCGTAGGGCGCGGGCACTCCCGCCGCCGACGCTTCATGCATTGTCTTGGCCTATCTGCACGTCATCGACGTTTCATGCATCGCCTTGATTTTGTTCGGCGAGCGCTGCCCACCCTACCCGCCAGAACGGGTTTTGGAGAAAGGCCCCGGCACGCGGACGAGCCGTGGACAAACCCGGTCAGCGCCAGGAATCCGGGTTGGCGACGCCCATGTTCCAGCTCGGCGGATCGCTGGCCGGAAAGCTTTGGCGCACCACCTCGTCGATGCGTGCCTCGCACGCCGGCACGGGCGCCTCGGCACTTTTGCGCTCAGCGGCCTCCATCCCGGCTTCAAGGTGCCCGGCCGGCGCCATCAATATCAAGGAATGAGACGAGATCATGGAAGCAACCTCCTGATCTTACACGGGTTGCACACATCGGCCATGGACGGCGGCCCGACAAAAACACGAACCATGACGACAGGTGCATCAGGACCGCGTCACCACGCTACCACGGTGCCGGCCGTGATGCTTGACGTGTATCAAGCGAACTTTCAGGTTGCCCGGACCGGTCAGCCGGCGCCCTGCCCGCCCCGAGGCCGGACCACAGAGCGGAGACTACGCGCCGGATGGGATGGCGTACTTCCCGGTTCAGTCCGCGGCCGCCAGACGATGCATGGCGTCGACCGTTCGCGCCAGGCTGCCGGATGGCGCCACGCCCTTGTCCCTGAAGATCCGCACCAGTTCGTCGTAGTACCAGAGCGTCCCCTCGCGGCCCGCCTTGAAGCGCTCGAACACCTTGTGGCCCACCGCGTGCAGGTCGCCGACGATGGCCCGTACGTTGTGCAGCTTGTCGCAGGCAGACACCAGCAGCGACGGTGCCGTCGCGGGCTTGGCTTCGAGGTGCTCCAGATACGCCACCTTGCGCGCTTTCCACGCGGCACGCTTGGCTTCCGGTGTGGTCGCCGCCGCCTTGGCCTCGGCCGTGCCGTCGGTGCAATCGCGCACGATTTCCAGCACCTCCATGCCAAAAGCCTCGCCGATGCGGTTGTCGTAATCCTCGCCACCATCCTCGATGGCATCGTGCAACAACGCGGCCATGGCCTGCGTTTCGGTGCCGCCGTATTCCAGCACCAACGATGCCACGGCCATCGGATGCGAAATGTAGGGTATGTCGGTGCCCTTGCGCTTCTGCGTACGGTGGGCGTCGTGGGCCATCGCCAAGGCTGCGGCCAAACGGTCTTCGTGCAACATGGGATTCATCCTGTTTGTCACTCAATCCCGTGACTCCGGAAGTGTGGCATGGCGGTGTCGCAAATCCCGAGACGGGTTCGTTTGATAACAGGCGCCGGTGCAATACATGCGTTCCTGCTGGGCCTGGTCGAGGCCGGCCTGATGAAGCAATACCAGCAAGGCAAGGCCTACGTGTTCGTGGCCCGCCCCGATCTGGCCGAGCGCCTGCGCCGCTGAGGGCTGATGTCTTGCCGTGCGCAGCATCGCAGGACGGCATTGTCTGCCCAACCGGCCCGATTCATGCCACCATGCACCGTGCACAACCTCGATCGGGAAAACAGCATGCAGCCTGAAACTCTCCGCATGGTCGATACCGTCATCAGACAGCAGATCCAGAACACCATCGCCATCCGTCGCGCCCATGCCGGATGGCAGCCGTGGCTTGCCGTGGCCATGGTCTACGCCGTGGCATTCGCGGTAATCCGTTGGGTTGCCTGATCCCGATACAGCCCGGAAACGCACGTCATTCCAGCCAGAATGATTCCACGAATTCTCCGTTGGCATCGAACAACCACCACTCCACGCCATCATCCGTCGGCACCCGATGAAGCACGTCGCCAGGCTGAAAAATTTCGCGCACGGCAACGGCAATGGACTGGGGTACCAAAGGATGATCCAGTGGTATGGGTTCTTCTTCCGGCCACGCTGCTTTGCGATCAATCGACATGCTGGCGGCACCTGTCATCTGGACGAAAAGGATGCAGGCCGGGTTGGCCTGATCAACCCGGCATCGGGGGCACACAACTCGGCACGACCTCGGGCCTTGACTCGATCGGCGGACTTGCGCTCCCTCGTTCCAGTATGACATGGTAAGGAAGCCTTACGAACCGCCACGGTCATGCTTGCCAAACTCACCAGCAAAAACCAGTTGACGCTGCCCAAGGCCGCAGTTGAAGCCACGGGCAATGCGGAGTATTTCGAGGTGGAAACGCGCGCCGGCCAGCTGATCCTGACGCCGGTACGCATCCAGCGCGCCAACGCCGTGCGCGCCAAACTCGCCGCGCTCGACCTGGGCGAGGACGACTTGGCCGCCGCCGTCGCGTGGGCGCGTGACGCCGCGAAAACCCGTGGCTCGACCGCCGTGCACGAAGACAAGGCCACGTACCGGCGCAATCCGAAAAAACCGGCAAAATCCTCGCGGCACCGCAAGACATGACGTCACCCGAAGGCGATGTTCCACGCTGGGTGCTCGACACCAATGTCGTCCTGTCGGCACTGGTACGCCCCGGCGGTACCGTGGGGCGGCTGCGCCTGGCCTGGCAGGCGGGCCTCGTGATTCCGCTCGCAAGCCGCGCCACGACCATGGAACTGATGCGCGTACTGGCCTACCCCAGGTTCAAGCTCACGCCATCCGAGCAGCACGAACTGCTGTCCGACTACCTGCCGTGGGCCGAGACCGTGAAGGTGCCTGCCCCGCCGCCGCCCGTCCCCGCATGCCGCGATGCCGACGACATGCCGTTCCTGGAACTTGCCATCGCCTCGCATGCACAGGCACTGGTCACGGGTGACGCCGACCTGCGGGTGCTCGCGCCGGTACCGGGCCTGGACATCATCACGCCGGCGCAGGCGATCGAACGGATATCAATCTGAATTCGACCCGACGCTTGGATTGTCCTGACACTATTTTTTCTGCGTCATCTCACGTGGTGAGACGCGATGATGAATAATAGGGTTTGCCCATGAGGGCATGGCGAGTAACAAACGCAACACAGGGGAACAAAAATGGCTACCAAACGTTTGTTCGTAAGTTTCGACTACGACCATGATGCCGATCTTAAGA
Source organism: uncultured Rhodanobacteraceae bacterium (assembly GCA_964567365.1). Lineage (GTDB taxonomy): Bacteria > Pseudomonadota > Gammaproteobacteria > Xanthomonadales > Rhodanobacteraceae > Oleiagrimonas. The sequence goes on from CAZMMO010000160.1 coordinate 3,142, forward strand.
TGCTGCTCGTAGGGCAATCAAAGCTTGGTGACAGTCCGTTCGAGATCGTTGATGCATCGGTCAAAGAACATTTGACTGGAGACTGGAAGCAGAAAGTACGAGGCCGTATAAGGCGTGCGGATGTGGTCTGTGTACTTTGCAGCACGACGACTCATACCGCAAAAGGGGTTGAGGCAGAACTTACCATTACGAAGGAGCTCAAGAAACCTTACTTCCTCTTGAAGGGCTACGTGAACAAGGCTTGCACGAGGCCAGTGAACGCGACAGCTGACAAGATGTACAAGTGGACGTGGGACAACTTGAAGCTTCTGATTCACGGAAGTCGCTGATGACCAATGCATCCGAGCGCACCCTTTGGCACGACGTTCCAGAGGGTGCTATTTACCCCACGAACGAGAAATGGCATTCACACCTTCTCGACCAATACAAGCTGTATGTGGAGATGGCCGACAGGATCAGTCAGCGGAGGACCAGCGCCAACTCATACTTCTTGAGTGTGAACTCGGCGATCCTCGCATTCGCTGGTTATCTCACATCCAAAGGCAGCGCCGACTATCTATGGCTTTTAGCAATTGCAGGCATTCTGCTTTGCTTGTTGTGGTTCACGATCATCACTGCCTATCGCGACCTCAATACCGCCAAGTGGGAGGTGGTTCAGCAAATTGAGGAACGTCTCCCAATCAGCCCGTATGCTGCCGAATGGGAAGCCGTTGGGCACGGTAAAAACCCCAAACTCTACCGACCACTTTCTCACATTGAACGTGCTGTCCCTTGGATCTTTGTGTGCCTCCACCTGATAGTATTCGCAAAGACTCTCCCGTGGAGTGGCATGCTTTCATGGGTTTGCTCCATTGTCTGACGCCATGACAACAAACTTACGCCACGTGCACCTGGCCGTTCATCAGCAGAGGCAGGAGCCAGTCGCGGAGGCGGGTGAGTTCGGCGTTCTCGCGTAGCCCTGCTTCAATTCGATCGAACATCGGACGAACTCTTGTTCCGAATGCTTCAATCATGGAGTCAGATGGGACCACAAGGTTCGTCCACTCAATATCGTTCGTGACAATGGAGTTGAATGTGGAACCGGATGCCTTGACCTTCAGATGCAACACCATGGTTCGCGCATGGAAGTACAGAAACGGAAGAAATGTCTCTGCTCTCGGGCGCAGTGCGTAGCACGACTGATTCATGACCATGCTGCGGCCGGTGATCACCACCTTGCCTACCGAGCCGCGCGCCGTGATGAAGATGGTTCCTTTTGGAAACGCATCACTGCTGCACGCATCCAACCCCTTTTGCGTAATGTGATCGGTTGTATCGAGTTGAAACATCGCATCAGCGGCATCCACCGGTGAGAAGAACGGAATATTACCGTTCCAGAACGTGGCGTTGGATTTGCTCGGCGTGCCTCCACCGCCAACTTCGGCCACAGCACGAATATTGTCAGCGCCCCACCTCGCCGGAATCTCGCGCTTGAGGGTGTCGTTCCAGACCATCGCGCCACCGCTGGATCGGTAGGGGCGGCCGTGGGCGTCGGGGAAGTCGAACTGCACGAACCAGTAGTCGTAGATCGTCTTCGCCAGCGCCTCCAGCTCGGCGTTGATGCGATTGTTGAGGTCGATCTTGGCGTCGAGGGCTGCAAGAACCGCACCGATCTTTTGTTGTTCCTTCAACTTGGGAAGCCGCAATGGCAAACGCAACAACATGCCCTCGTTAAGTGAGGGCATGATGGATGCAGCGCTATTTCCCAAGAGCCATCTGCCGATGGCTCGCAATCTGAATTGATAACTGACGAAGCAGCTGTCTACGCTACCCGATAACCGTAGCCGAATCCCATCGGATCCGAGAAACCAACCATGCTCACGCAGACCGACCAACGCGTTGCGATCAATACCCCCCTTGCGACCAAAAACAATGTCACCTTCTTCAAGAACGAATTGAGGAAGGCGTTGTTTGGTTACATCCGAAACGCGCGGCGTGCGATCCGAGAGCTGAATTCGGCCAACTCGGATTTCGCCGACCGACACGACCGGCGCACCAGATCGCGAATACTCGGATGCTTTTAGAACCGTACCAAACGGGCCGGTTTGTAGTTCGCCGTCACCTTGCGCGATCAATTCACCCAAAGTCGTTTCGGCCCAATCAGCCATGCCGCAAGCCTCCGATGGCTTCAGCAATCCGGGTTTCCAGTTCACGCGACTGCTCGAACATCCCCGCCAAGTTCGCCTGATACGCCCCGATCTTTTCGGCAAACTGCTCCGGCGTCAG
>CAZMMO010000161.1:0-5369 GCA_964567365.1 uncultured Rhodanobacteraceae bacterium
AATTGGGCCCCTGAGGAAACCCTGGCCGAATCGAATTTGAACCCAAGGCTTGGATACTGCATTGGTAGGAGCGCACCTGGGCGCGACCAGCACCAGTTTTTCATGGGATCTCACGCCGGTCGCGCCCAGGTGCGCTCCTACAATCAACGGAGTCGAGACGCAATGGATTCCTGTGGAATTCCATCGGAGCCTCCCCTGTCCGTTTCCCGCCGCAAGCCCCCCGCAAACACCATCGGCGCGGTAGACTTGCGGCCTACGCCCGACACTTGGAGGACACATGGGATTCCTGCACGGCAAACGCGCCCTGATCGTGGGCATCGCTAGCCAACGTTCGATCGCCTGGGGCATTGCCAATGCCATGCACCGCGAAGGTGCGCAGCTTGCCTTCACCTACCAGAACGAACGCCTGAAAAACCGCGTCGACGAGGCCGCCAACACGTTCGGCTCCAATATCGTGTTGCCCTGCGACGTGGCCGAGGATGCGCAGATCGAAAACCTGTTCACCGAACTGGGCAAGCACTGGGACGGTCTCGACATCCTGGTGCATTCGGTGGGTTTTGCCCCGCGTGAGGCCGTCCAGGGCCAATACCTGGACAACCTGACGCGCGAGAACTTCAGCATCGCCCACGACATTTCCAGCTACAGCCTCGCGGCACTGGCCAAGGCGGCCCGGCCGATGATGAGCGGCCGCAGCGGGTCCATCCTGACCCTGACCTACCTGGGCTCCGTGCGCGCCCTGAGCAACTACAACGTCATGGGCCTGGCCAAGGCCAGCCTGGAAGCCAACGTGCGTTACCTGGCCTTCAACCTCGGGCCGGACGGTACCCGGGTCAACGCCATCTCGGCCGGCCCCATCAAGACGCTGGCGGCCGCCGGCATCGCCAACTTCCGCAAGATGCTCGACCACGTGGAGCAGAACGCCCCCCTGCGCCGCAGCATCACCACCGAGGAAGTGGGCAATACGGGAGCCTTCCTGTGTTCGGACCTGGCCTCCGGAATCACCGGCGAGATCACCCACGTCGATGCCGGCTACAACATCCTGGGCATGACTGGCGTCTGAGGGTTCCCGCCGCCGCAGCGCGGTACGACGACCAGAAGCAAGCGCAGGGGGTGGACACGGTCCACCCCCTGCGTTCGTGACGCTGCCGGTTTGCCCGCGACTACAGGCGCTGCTTGGCGATCTTGACCGAGGTGTCGTGCTTGACCATCTGCAGCCATTCGTTGGTGGCCACCGAGGCATAGGCCTGGCGCATCTGCGTCAACAGCATGTTGCGCTGCAATTGCGGGATCTTGCTGACGTCGCCCGGGTGCACGGCGTCGAGCGAAAGCAAGGCATAACTGCCGTCCCCCAGCGCTGCCAGGGCAAACCGGGGCTTGCCCTTGTCCGGATGCGGCATGGCAAAAGCCTTGTCCAGCAGGGCCTGCGAAACATCCTTCTGATGCCGTTCGGCGCCCTTCAGCTGCTGCACCGACAATTTCTCGGCCTGGGCCAGCGTGTCCAGGCTGCCGCTTTTCTCGAGCCTGGCAAACAACGCGTCGGCACGCTTCTTCGCGGCCTTGGCAACCCGTTCGTCGAGGATCTTCTGGCGGATGGTGTCGCGAACCGACGCCAGCGGCTTGGGCGCCGCCGCCTCGTGCTTGACCACGTGGATCACCACCATGTGGTTGGTGCCCAGGTTGATCGGGTCGGAGGTGTTGCCGTCCTTGAGCACGTTGTCGGAAAACGCCGTCTTGACCACCTTCGCATCGGCCGTCAGCCCTTTCTTGCCGCCGTCGCGGCTGAACAGTCCGGTGCTCTGGATCTTCAGACCCAGCTTCTTTGCCGCCGGCTCCAGCGACGAGGGATTCTGGTACACCAGGTCGGTCAGCTTGCCGGCGATCTCGCTGTACTTGTGCTCGCGGTCGGCTTCCTTGACCTCGCTCAGCAGCTGTCCGCGCACCTCGCTGAACGGCTTGACCTTGCCGGCACGGATGCCGCGCAGCCAGATGATGTGGTAGCCGTCCGGCGTGAGGACGGGCTGGGAAATCTGGCCCTTCTGCAGGGAGAACATGGCATCCTGGAACGCCTTGTTGGTCACGCCCTTCTGCAGCCACCCCAGGTTGCCGCCCTGGATGCTGGAACCGGCGTCATCGGAATATTTCTTGGCCAACGCGGCAAAATCCGCGCCCTTGGCATGGGCCAGCGCATCGACCTTCTTGGCCTTGGCCAACGCCGCTTTCTGCTGGGCCGGGGTAGCGTTGGCCGGCACGCTGATCAGGATGTGCGACACCAGGCGCTGCTCCGGCTCGACGAAGCGGTTCTTCTCCTGCTGGTAGCGCGCCTTGAGGGTGGCATCGTCGACCTTGGTCTCGACGGGAAGCTTGGAAGCATCCAGTTCGATGTAGTTGACGGCCACGCGTTCGGGCTTCATGAATTCCTTCTGGTGCGCCTTGTAGTAATCGCTCACTTCGGCATCGGACACCTTGGTGTCTTGCAGCGGCGGACGCGGCAACACCACGTAATGCAGGTCGCGCGTCTGCAACTGCAGCTTCAGGTAATCCTCGACGTCGCGCTGGCTGATGGTGCTGGTGGCGGTGATGGCGCCGGGCAACAGCCTGGCATCCAGATCCGAGCGTACCTGCTGCTGAAACATCAGCGGCGTCATGCGGTTGTTGGCCAGCACCGCACGGTAGGAATCGGGGTCGAATTTGCCGTTGACCTGGAAGGCGGGAACGGAGGCGATCTGCTGGCGGACGGCGGCATCGGTGACCACCAGTCCCAGGTCGTTGCCGGACTTGCGCAACAGGTAGCGGTCGATCATGCCGTCGACGATGCGCTGCTTGACCTCCGGCTGGTTGAAATACTCGGGATCGAACTGGTCGCCCTGGGCCTGGCTCATGCGCTGGCGCAGGTCGTTCATCTGTTTCTGGTAGTCCTGCTGGGAGATCTCGTGTTTGCCGACCTTGGCCACCCAGGTATCGCGGTTGCTGACGCTGTAGCTGCCGACGCCGAACGCCACGGCCATCAGAAGCCCCAGGCCACCAAAGATGATGACCCCCGGCCAACCCATGAATTTTTCGCGCAGACTCTGAAGCATGAAACGGATTCCGACTGATGGCACAAACGACAAAGGCGCCACACGGGCGCCCTTGTCCAGCATACAACCCTGTGAAGATGGAGTGGACAGGATTGCTTGGCAAACCCGGAACGGCAGGTTCGCACTCCGACCGACCTGCCCGTCTTTTCCTGGTGGGTGCTGAGGGTTTCGAACCCCCGACCCTCGCCGTGTAAAGGCGACGCTCTACCGCTGAGCTAAGCACCCTGAACACTTCGAGGGCCGGTTCCGGCGGGGAAACAGCCCACGGAGATCCTGCGAAGGCTTAGTTTAGAGCGTCCTTGAACGCCTTGCCAGGCTTGAAGGCAGGTACCTTGGAAGCCTTGATCTTGATGGTCTCGTTGGTGCGCGGATTGCGGCCCAGACGAGCGGCGCGCTTGCGCACGGAGAACGTGCCGAACCCTACCAGAGACACCGTGTCGCCCTTTTTCAACGCCTTCTTTACCTGCTCGGTAAATGCGTCAACCACGCGTGCCGCATCGGCCTTGGTCATTTCACACGAGTCGGCAATGCGGTTGACGAGATCATTCTTGTTCATTGAGTCACTCCCTAAACGGTTATGCAAGTGGTTCAGCGTGCGTGTTCGAGTGGGTCGAGGCGCGCCCGCTGATGCTCCGGCCGGCCTCCCCCTCAAGCGCCGCCTCGCTTGCCGTGCCGCGTCCGATTGCGTACGGACCAAGGCACGGTGCGACCTTTATACCAGTGGCCCCGAAGCTCCGCAATACAAGAAACCACAAGGCTTTCCGCGTTTCCGACCCGTTGCGTGGAGCGGTCCGGGAAGGCCCGGAAAATGCTTGCCGCAAGTTCCCGCCCGCGAAGCCATGCAATTTCAACACGATGGATGACGCATTGCAGGAACCACCCCAGCGTGGAACAAGGCGGGGAACACGTCCCCGCGGCCGGCCGCGAAGCTTCAATGCGGACGGACCGGACTTTCTTCCGGACCCTTGTTGCGCGCCGCCGGCGAACCGATGGCCGGTTCGTCGTCGTCCCCGCCGGTGCGGCCGGATGGCTGCAGGGGACGCTCCAGGGCCAGATCCAGAACCTCGTCGATCCAGCGCACCGGATGAATGTCCAGGGCCTTGGTGATGTTGTCCGGAATCTCCGCCAGGTCCTTCTTGTTTTCCTCGGGAATGAGGACCGTGGTGATGCCGCCGCGATGCGCCGCCAGCAGTTTTTCCTTGAGCCCGCCGATGGGCAGCACGCGTCCGCGCAAGGTGATTTCACCAGTCATGGCCACCTCCGAACGCACCGGCACGCCGGCCAGCACCGACACCAGCGCCGTGCACATGGCGATGCCCGCGCTGGGGCCGTCCTTGGGCGTGGCGCCTTCGGGCACGTGCACATGGACGTCGTACTTCTGGTGAAACTCCGGGTCGATGCCCAGGCGCTCGGCTCGCGCGCGCACTACCGACAGCGCGGCCATGATCGACTCCTTCATCACGTCGCCCAACTGGCCGGTATGCACCAGCTTGCCCTTGCCGGGCATGATCGAGCACTCGATGCTGAGCAGGTCGCCCCCGACCTGGGTCCAGGCCAGGCCGGTGACCAGGCCGATCTCGTTGTTCTGTTCCTTGCGGCCGAAATCGAAGCGGCGCACGCCCAGGTACTTGTCCAGGTTGCGCACACCGACCCGGACGGTGGCGGCAGCGGTCTTGCCGCGAGCCTTGTCGGCACGGGCCTGCTTGCGGCCGTCGTCGGCCTTCTTCGAGGAGGCTTTCTGCGGACGCGCCGGACCGCTCAGGGCCAGTTCCTTGACCACCTTGCGGCAGATGTGCGCCAGCTCGCGTTCAAGGTTGCGCACGCCCGACTCGCGCGTGTAGTAGCGCACGATGTCGCGGATGGCGCCTTCGGAAATCGACAGCTCGCCGGACTGAAGGCCGTTGGCCTTCAATTGCTTGGGCACCAGATAGCGCTCGGCGATGGCCAGCTTCTCGTCTTCGGTATAACCGGGCAGGCGGATCACTTCCATGCGGTCGAGCAGCGGACCGGGAATGTTCAGCGAGTTGGCGGTGGCGATCCACATCACCTGGGAAAGATCCAGGTCCACCTCCAGGTAGTGGTCGTTGAACGCGTGGTTCTGTTCGGGATCGAGCACCTCCAGCAGCGCCGAGGAAGGGTCGCCACGGAAATCCATGGACATCTTGTCGATCTCGTCGAGCATGAACAGCGGGTTGTTGGCACCGGCCTTCTTCAGGTTCTGCACGATGCGGCCCGGCATGGAGCCGATGTAGGTGCGGCGGTGGCCGCGGATTTCGGCCTCGTCGCGCACGC
>CAZMMO010000162.1:0-5337 GCA_964567365.1 uncultured Rhodanobacteraceae bacterium
TACGCGTAAACGGCGATGACGACGCCGGCGACTGCACTGACAAACAGCACCGCTGCACCCGCTGCGGCTGATTTTGCTGGCATCATGTTCGAATGAACTCCCATGAAGACTTGTATTCATTGCGAATTTCGGGGTTTGTGGCTGTTGTTCGGCGGCTTGCCGGTTTTCACGGACGCCTACAGGCCGTGGACAGGAGAAGCACGCAGGAATTCCCGCCGATCTATGATTGCAGTAATGGGGTCAGTTCTCGCATTGTAGCTTCGCCAGGTACGGCTTGAATCGCCAGTTCGATCCGTCGTCCTTGGTATAGCCGATTTCCCCCGCATCCGTTCGCGTTGCGTCATGCGAAAGCTGGTGCGGGAACGTTCCTCGCGTCACACCGCCTGTTGCAACTCCGCCTGCCGCCTGGCTCTGGTGTGTTCGAGTGCGAGTGACACAGGCTTTCGGGTGTTCGCCGATGCGACCCAGTGCCGCGCCGACGCTGGCCGGGGTACAACCGCCCACGGCCCCGAACCCCTGCGGCATGCAGACTTGGCACGGCGGGGCCGGGGCCCACTGATGCGGCGACATTTCCAGAGTCTCACGCTTCGCGCCCTTTGCCTTCGCGGGCAAGTAATGACATCCGCTCCGACCTGCGATCTCCGGTAATCGGAACCTTTGGTTCGCGGACTGCATCGGTCTGGTTGAGCGCAGGGACCCACGATAAGCAGCGGAAGGCCCGGCCGGTCGTGACCCAACTGCATCAAACGAGACAGCCATAAAATCACGCAATGGGAGTAGAACATGATCCGGAAAAAATATCGCATTGGAGCGGCCACGCTGGGGAGCATGATCGCGTGCATATTGCTCGTGGCGGGGTGCAATGGCAGCAATCACCACAATTCCACCGAGCCATCCGCGGAGCTGGATCCGGAGCTGGTCGCCCAGGGGCAGCAGGTGTTTCGCTATGACACGTTCGGCGACGAAACCTTCTGGACCGACATACTCCAGATGCACACGATCATTCAAGCGGCCGTCGATCCGCTGACAGCCGCGTCGGTCGGGCTGAAAATCGACGCCGACGTGTTGCCGCAGGAGGTTGTACAAGGTATTCAGGACGGTTCCATTGCACTGGATGATCCGCAAACGACGCTCGCGCTCCTGCAGATGAATGCCGTCGTCGGCGTACAGGGAGAGGTCAGCCAGGCGCCGGACGGCAAGCTGCAACTGGACCGCGTTGGCATTACCTGTGCGCTTTGCCACTCGACCGTGTCGAAGGACGTGCACGTTACTGCAGCGGACGGAACCGATCTCACCGGCATCGTCGGCCATCGGCTCGACGGCTGGCCGAATCGCGACCTGCAACCAGGCACAATCATCTCGCTATCGCCCGCACTAACGTCTGCACAGGCGGCCGAATACGCCTCCTGGGCAGGAGAGTTCGGGCCGGGCTTTTATGACCCACGCATCAACATCAACACTGACCCGGGCAGCAACCCGGCGGTGGGGCCGGACATCGCGGCGAATATCAAAGCCTACAAGGACGCCGGCGGCATACCCGTTCTGATCCCACCGGCGTTTGGGTTGCTGGGCATCAACAAATCCATTTATACCGGCGACGGCGATAGTGCACACGAGCCGGACGGGCCGGTCGCGTACTGGAACCGCTACGTGGGCGTAACGCAAATGCACGGCCACGGCACATTCGTCGATCCACGGCTGATAATCAATGGTGCGGTCCTCGACATCGACCATACCAACGGCGGCGCTCTACCTGATCGCGTGACCAGCGTACTGCCCGCACTGCAGGCATACCAGTGGTCCATTCCGGCGCCTGTGCCGCCGGTCGGTTCCTTCGACGCGGCCGCGGCTGCGCGTGGTGAAAGCATCTTCAATACCCAGGGCCAGTGTGCAAGCTGTCACACGGGGTCTGCATTCACGGACGCGAACGAGACTCTGCATCCAATTGACGCGACCGCCGCGCTCGACAGCAGATACGCGAACTTCTCCGCAACCCGGATGTGGCGCACGTCGCCGCTCAAGGGCATCTGGCAACACCCGCCGTACTTCCATGATGGCTCTGGCGCGTTCGACCCCAGCACCGGCGAATGCGTCGATGGTTCCGACATCGGCAGCCTGATCAACGCCGGCGATGTCGTCACGCAGGATCTGGCATGCACCGTCAACCGGTACAATGCGAAATACAATCTCGGCCTCAGCGACGGCCAGCGTGCGGATCTCGTACAGTACCTGAAATCGCTATAGTAGCGACCCAACCAACATCACTGCAGCAGCCGGCGGGTTCGGCGGTTGCTGCAGTCCCGAATTCAGTAAATCGGAGCTCCGCATAGCGGCGCGCCAGCCGCTGACTGATCGGTGCAGTCTGCATGCGTTTCTATCCCCCACTTCTGGCGGCGGTAATCGGGCGCAGGCCAGAGCGGCAGTAAGCCAATGAAGGCGGTCTCGGGGAGCGAAATCGGCTTCTGGGCCCACATCGGAGGGCCGGGAACCTTTCTTTTCGTGACCGCATCTTCCGGGTAGATACCCGACGGAGGCAGCTCGTGGCACTGAAGGCGCAGAAAGTGGAGATATGCACTGAGGATCGACTTGCTCGTGATCCGATGACCGATCACGAGCTGGTCATCCGCATTCGGAACGGCCAGCTGGCACTCTTCGAGGTGATCATGCGGCGCTACAACCAGCGCCTGTTCCGCATTGCACGCGGCATTCTCCGCGACGACGGCGAGGCGGAGGAGGTGGTCCAGGATAGCTACATTCGAGCCTACGAGCATCTGGACGAATTTCAGGGCCCCCACGGATTCAGCGGCTGGCTGTCCCGCATTGCCATCAATCAGGCGCTGATGCGTGCCCGCCGCGCCGACTGGCAAACGCGACAGTGGGTGACCGAGCGACTCGACGACGCGGGTCAGGAGCTAACAACCATGGACCGATCCACCTCCACTTCGCCGACACCCGAAGACGCCGCCTACCAGAATGAGCTCCGCGTACTGCTGCAGCAGGCGATCGATGCGTTGCCGGACCCTTACCGCCTCACCTTCATGATGCGGGAAGTGGAACAGATGTCCGTGCGCGAGACGGCCGCTTGCCTGGGCATCGAATCAGCCACCGTCAAAACGCGCGTTTTCCGCGCGCGCCGTATGCTGCGCCGCACACTGAGCAAGCAGGTTCGGGCGGCGACCAGCGAAGCATTCGGTTTTGCCGGCCACCGCTGCGATCGTATCGTTGCCAGGGTGCTCGCGCGCCTGTCCGACGATGGCACAGCGAATGACAATACTCGTTTTCACTCAAAGGAAAGGATGTAATATCATGTACTTAAAGTCACTTTTGGTCGGCTTCGTGATGCTGGGATTGACCGCTTGTGCCGGTGCTATAGCCCATGGAGACAACAGCAATTTTCAACCACCCGCAAACTTCGAGAAGGTCAGCGAGCTGACGCCCCTGCCCGACTTCATCCCCGGCCTCGGCACGCTTTACGTCGATCCGGATACGCTGCCCGCGGGACCCTTCCTGGCCTATGATCGCGACGGAAAGTTCGTCTCGACTATCTACATGGTCCCGTTGTCCGATATGAACGACCACAAGGAGTTCGCTGACCTGAACGCGTTCGGCGCCAAGGTCGTGGCGACGACGCTGATGTACAACGCTGGCCATCCGGGCGTTCCCGTGCCGCACTACCACATCATGCTGTGGCATGTGCCGCCGGCCCAGGCCAACCTGAAGTAGCGGCCGTGAATCGTCGCGACTTTCTGCGCGCCGGCGGGGTTCTCCTCGCCGGCGCTGCTCTCGCCCCTGGCATGGCAACCAGCGCTGAAGTGACGGATGTGAAGATGCTCAGCGTGAACGTGGGCTCTTCCGTGAGCTTCGACCCGATTGGCCTGTACTTCGCCCGTGTCGGCCAGACGGTGCGCTGGCATTGTGTCGCCGGAGTGCACACCGTGACCGCCTATCATCCGGCGAACGATCATCACTCGCTGCGTATTCCCAGCGATGCCAAGCCGTGGGACTCGGGGTTTCTGCAGCCGGGCCAGACCTTTGAATACAAGTTCACTGTCCCCGGTGTTTACGATTACTACTGCATGCCGCACGAGATGGGAGGCATGGTCGGACGCATCATAGTGGTCACGCCGACTGGCCCCGGCGCCAGACCGTTCGACTACTTCCGAGGTGATCCCGACGCCAAAGACTGGCGCCCGGTCCCGGAAGCAGCCCGAAAGGCCTTTCCCTCGATCGATGCGATCATGCAGCGTCATCGCATCTCCGCCTAGCAGCTCAAGTAAGCCAGAGGGAGGCCGGGGCAAATCGGAAGCCGGAAATAGTAAGGGGACAACCTGCGGCTGATTTTTCAGTGCACCCGATCGCGTCACACCGCCCGCTGCAACTCTGCCTGCCGCCTGGCTCTGGTGTGTTCGAGTGCGACGGCGTCGTGGATCGCCGTTTTGAAGCGCACCCGCGGCGGCCTCACGCCATGAATCAGAAGAACACGGCGGACTTTGCGGGCTGCGCCGACGATGTAGACGCTCGCGCCGTCACGATGAGCCTTGCGCACGAACCCTTCGATCGTCGCGGCGCCTGTGGAATCCAGAATCGGTACGGCGGAAAAATCGATGATGTAGGCCTTCGGGTGTTCGCCGATGCGATCCAGCGCCGCGCCGACGCTGGCAGCAGCACCAAAGAAGAAGGCCCCGGAAATACGGATGACCAGTACGTCCGGATCCGTTGCCAGGTCCGCGTCGTACGTTTCGCTGCCGTTGCCATTGCTGCTGTCCGCCTTGTCTTCCTCCACGATCGGACGCGCATTTTCAATCTCGACGGCCTGGGCCATGCGATGCAGAAACAGCAGCGCGCCGACAGCGAAACCGACAAGGATCCCCTCGGTGAGATTCCGGAATATGACCAGCAAAAAGGTGGTCAGCAGTACAATCGCATCACCCCGCGAGGCCCGCAAGAGTGTCCTGAACTCGTGCCTCTCGGCCATGTTCCAGGCAACCACGGCGAGCACGCCCGCGAGAGCCGACAGCGGAATATGGGCAGCGAGCGGCGCGGCGGCAAGCATGAACATCAGCAGAAAAACCGAGTGCAGCATGCCCGCGACCGGGCTGCGCGCGCCGGCACGGACGTTGGTCGCCGTGCGCGCGATGTTGCCGGTCACGCAGATGCCGCCAAACAGCGGCGAGGCGATGTTGGCGATACCCTGACCGACGAGCTCGGCGTTGGAACGATGGCGGCTGCCCGTCATCGAGTCGGCGATGACCGCCGACAGCAGGCTCTCGATGCAGCCCAGAAGCGTAAAGGACAGGGCGTTGGGAAGAACCTCCATCACCCTCGTGACGGAAAATG
>CAZMMO010000163.1:0-5314 GCA_964567365.1 uncultured Rhodanobacteraceae bacterium
ACGCGCGAGGACAGGTGGCGGCGTTGCGGGTACACCATCCACATCTCCGGGCCGCTGGTTTCGAATTCTTCCAGCAGCGGTACCAGCTTGCCGTGCTTGAGGTAGAGGGCGGCCACCGCATAGCCGGTCTGGATGATGCCCAGACCCAGCACGCCGGCCTGGATCACCGACTCGTGGTCGTTCAGCGACAGCATCGGCCAGGCGATGTCGATGCTGGTGCGACCGCGCGGCGTCTGGAAATCCCACGGGATCGCGCCGTGTACCGGCCGGACGTAACCGACGCAGCGGTGTTTGGCCAGATCCTCCGGCGTACGCGGGCGCCCGTGCTTTTCCAGATAGGCGGGCGAGGCGGCGGTCAAGGTGCGGAACTGGCCGATGCGCCGCGCCACCATCGAGGAGTCGGCCAGTTCGCCGATGCGCAGGGCGCAGTCGATGCCTTCCTCGACCATGTCCAGGCTGCGGTCGCCCAGCACCATCTCCAGATGGATGTCGGGATAGCGCTCGTGGAATTCCGGCAGGTGCGGCAGCACCAGGGCGCGACCCACCGACATCGCCGCGGCCACGCGCAGGCGCCCGCGCGGGTGATCGCGTGCCTCGCCGATGGTTTCGGTGGCCTCGTCCAGGTCAGCCAGGATGCGCCGGCAGCGCTCGTAGAAGGTCTGGCCTTCCTCGGTGACGCTCAGCGAGCGGGTGGTGCGCGCCAGCAGGCGCACGCCCAGGCCGGTTTCCAGCCGCGACACCGCACGGCTGACGCCCGAGGCGGTCAGTTCCAGTTGCCGTGCGGCGCCGGCGAAACTGTGCGCCTCGACCACGCGGACGAAGGCGACGATCGCGGACAGGTCTTCCATCGGGTTCTCCCTCGCATCAAGTCGGACCCCTCCCCCTTGCTGCGCTGCCGCCGGGGCATTGCTGACTGGCAGTCATGACAGATATGCGCCGTCTGCGGGTTTTTTCAAGGCGGTTCGCAACCACGTTTCGTGGCAATGCCGCGGAGGGGCTTTGCCCGCGGCCCGCATCCTTCCGGAGAATCCCATGAAAGTCCTGCACTGGATCATCGTCGTCGTGGTCATCGTGGCCGCCCTGATCGGTGCGCGATACGCCACCAGTGGCGGTACCGCGGCGGCAAACCATGCGCCACCGCAAGCCCCCGGGGTGACGGTGGCCCAGGTCATCGTGCGCCCGGTGGCCGACGCGCATACCTATACCGGTCGCCTCAAGGCGGTCGATGCCGTCGCCGTGCGCCCGCGCGTGAGCGGCTATATCACCAAGGTCGCCTTCACCGAGGGCGCCATGGTACACAAGGGGCAGCTGCTGTTCCGCATCGACCCGCGCCCGTACCAGGCCGAGGTCGACCGCCTGGAGGCCAGCCTCGCGGCTGCGCGCTCGTCCCTGAAGCTGGCCCGGGCCAATGCCGAGCGCGGCGACAAGCTGATCCGGAAGCACTATATCTCGCGCCAGCAGCACGATGCGCTCGACAGTACCGAGCACAACGCGGCGGCCCAGGTGGCGGCCACCCGCGCGCAGTTGAAGACGGCCCGGCTCAACCTCGACTTCACCTACGTGCGGGCGCCCATCGACGGCCGCATCAGCAACGTGCGCATCACCGCGGGCAACCTGGTCACCAGCGCCGACGTGCTCACCGAGGTGGTCAGCGTGGATCCGCTGTACGCGTATTTCAACGTCGATGAAAACGCCTATCTCAGCCTGCTCGACCATGGCCAGGCCAATGCGCACGGCAGCGGCAGCGCCACGCATGCACCGGTATTGATGGGGCTGGCCGACGAAAGCGGCTTTCCGCACCGCGGCCACGTCGATTTCGTCGACAACCGCGTGGACGCCGACAGCGGCACCATCCGCCTGCGCGCGGTGTTCGACAATCCCCGCGGAGCGCTGGTGCCGGGCCTGTTCGCACGCCTGCGCCTGCCCAGCGGCCCGGCCCGGCCGACGGTGCTGATCGACCCGCGCGCCATCGGCACCGACCTCAACAACCGCTTCGTCTACGTGGTCGACAAGCAGGGCAAGGCCGCCTACCGCAAGGTCGAGACCGGCGCCCTGTTCCACGGCCTGCGCGTGGTGGACAAGGGCTTGAAACCCGGCGACCGCATCGTCATCGACGGCCTGCAGCGCGTGCGCCCCGGCCAGCCGGTGCGGGCCAAGCTGGTGCCGATGGATGTCCATCTGTCCAAGCGCCAGCGCGCCCTGGTGCGCGAGGCGGGGCCTTTCGGCGGCGGCCTGCAATCGGCGGTCGCCAGCCGCTGAGTCGTGCGAATGCCGAAGACGGACGGACTCTTGGTGTATTGCCGTGATCAGGACTCGTTCGTCCTTCGATACCTCAGGACGAACGGTGGGGGCGGTACGGAGAATCCAAGTCTCCAGGAAAGCCGCTCGCCCGACCTCCCAAAAAACCGTTCGTCCTTCGATACCTCAGGACGAACGGTGGGGGCAATACGGCGAATCCAAGTCTCCAGGAAAGCTGCTCGCCCGATCTCCAAGAAAGCTGCTCGCCCGATCCCCCAAAAAGCCGTTCGTCCGATCTCCCAAGAAGCCGTTCGCCCTGAGGTATCGAAGGGCGACCCCACGCCGCCGCACACCCCCATGACACCCATGGAACCCGCATGAACATCGCCCAATCCTTCATCGAGCGCCCGAAGCTGGCCGCCGTATTGTCGATCATGATCGTGATCGCCGGCCTGATCGCGCTGCCGTTGCTGCCGATCAGCGAATACCCGCAGGTCGTACCGCCGACGGTGGTGGTGACCGCCAACTACCCGGGCGCGGATCCGGAAACCATCGCGCAGACCGTGGCCACGCCGCTGGAAACGCAGATCAACGGCGTCCAGGGCATGCTGTACACGTCCTCGCAGTCGACCACCGACGGGCGCATGACGCTGACCGTGACCTTCGCCCTGGGCACCGATCCGGACAAGGCCCAGCAGCAGGTGCAGAACCGCGTCGCCCAGGCCCTGCCGCGCCTGCCCGAGGAAGTGCAGCGCCTGGGTGTGACCACCAAGAAGTCTTCGCCCAACCTGACCATGGTGGTGCACCTGATCTCGCCCGACCACCGCTACGACATGCTGTACCTGTCCAACTACGCGCGCCTGCACGTGAAGGACGAACTGGCGCGCCTGCCCGGCGTCGGCGACGTGCAGCTGTTCGGCGCCGGCAAGTTCAGCATGCGCGTGTGGCTGGATCCGCAGAAACTGGCGGCGCGCAATCTGACCACCAGCGACGTGGTCAAGGCCATCCGCGAGCAGAACGTGCAGGTCGCCGCTGGCGCCTTGAATGCGCCGCCGGCGCGCAACAACGCCGCGTTCGAGCTGAGCGTGCACACCCGCGGACGCCTGAAGACCGCCGCCGATTTCCGCCGCATCATCGTGCGCACCGATCCCGACGGGGCCGTGGTGCACCTGGGCGATGTCGCGCGCGTGCAACTGGGCGCCAACCAGTACGCCCTGCGCAGTCTGCTCGACAACAAGCCGGCGGCGGCGCTGCCGATCTTCCAGCGGCCGGGTTCCAACGCCATCCAGATCTCCGACCAGGTGCGCGCGACCATGGCGCGCCTGAAGAAGAACTTCCCGCAGGGCATGGACTACCGCATCGTCTACGACCCGACGGTGTTCGTGCGTGGCTCGATCGATGCCGTGGTCGAGACCTTGTTCGAGGCGCTGGCACTGGTGGTGCTGGTGGTGATCGTGTTCCTGCAGACCTGGAGGGCCTCGGTCATCCCGCTGGTGGCGGTGCCGGTATCGTTGATCGGCACCTTCGCGGTGATGTTCCTGGCCGGGTTCAGCCTGAACGCGCTGTCGTTGTTCGGACTGGTATTGGCGATTGGCATCGTGGTCGACGATTCCATCGTGGTGGTGGAAAATGTCGAGCGCAACATCGCGTTGGGCCTTGCACCAAAAGATGCCACGCGCCAGGCCATGCGCGAGGTGACCGGGCCGATCATCGCCACCGCGCTGGTGCTGTGCGGCGTGTTCGTGCCGACCGCTTTCATCACCGGCCTGACCGGCGAGTTCTACCGCCAGTTCGCGCTGACCATCGCCATTTCCACGGTGATCTCGGCATTCAACTCGCTGACCCTGAGCCCGGCCCTGGCGGCGGTGCTGCTGAAGCCGCACGACGCGCCGCGCGACCGCTTCGGCCGCGTGCTGGAGTTCGCGCTGGGCTGGTTCTTCCGCCCGTTCAACCGCTTCTTCGAGCGCAGTTCCAACCGCTACGTCGGCGGCGTGCGCCGGCTGCTCGGCCGCTCGCCGGCGGCGCTGGCGGTGTACGCCGGCCTGCTGGGCCTGACCGTGCTGATGTTCCTGCACGTGCCCACCGGCTTCGTGCCGCAGCAGGACAAGGAATACCTGGTGGCCTTCGCGCAATTGCCCGATGCCGCCTCGCTGGACCGCAGCGAGGACGTGATCAGGCGCATGTCGAAGATCGCCATGCAACAGCCGGGCGTGGAGCATGCCGTGGCTTTCCCGGGACTGTCGATCAACGGCTTCACCAATGCCTCCAATTCCGGCGTCGTGTTCGTCACCCTGAAACCGTTCGAGGACCGCGAGGATCCCTCGCTCTCGGCCGGTGCCATCGCCGCCGCATTGAATGCGAAGTTCCACGCCATCCAGGGCGCCTACATCGCGGTATTCCCGCCGCCACCCGTGCAAGGCCTTGGCACCATCGGCGGTTTCCGCATGCAGATCGAGGACCGCAGCGGCGCCGGTTTCGACGCGCTGTACCAGGATACCCAGAAGCTGATCGCCGCCGGCCGCAAGACGCCGGGGCTGGCCGGACTGTTCTCCAGTTTTCGCGTCAGCGTGCCGCAAATCGACGCCGACGTGGACCGCGAGAAGGCCAAGGCCGAGGGCGTGGACCTGAACGATGTCTACCAGACCATGCAGGCCTACCTGGGCTCGTTGTACGTGAACGACTTCAACCGTTTCGGCCGCACCTGGCAGGTCAACGTCTCGGCCGAGCCGCGCTTCCGCAGCGATCCGTCCGACATCATCGACCTGAAAACGCGCAACGCGCAGGGCGACCTGGTGCCGCTGGGCTCGTTCGTCAGCGTGCACCGCACCAACGGTCCGGACCGCGTGATGCATTACAACGGCTATCCCACGGCCGAGATCAACGGCGGGCCCGCGCCCGGTTACAGCTCCGGCCAGGGACAGGCGCTGATGGAACACCTGGCCAATACCAATCTGCCCCACGGCATGCGTTTCGAGTGGACCGACCTGACCTACCAGCAGATCCTGGCCGGCAACACCGCCGTCTACGTGTTCCCGCTGTGCGTGCTGCTGGCGTTCCTGCTGCTGTCGGCCCTGTA
>CAZMMO010000164.1:0-5305 GCA_964567365.1 uncultured Rhodanobacteraceae bacterium
GCCTGAAGTTGCCACATCACGCACTTCTGTCACAGCGTCTGTAGAAATTCGCTGGACACCTTCACGCAGTGCTCAAAATCCGGTGTGTAATCGAGCACGGCAATAGCTTCAAACTGGGCACGCAAGGTGGGATGTGGATGGCGGACCTGGTCCAGAAAAGCTTGCCGATGCCGAAGCAGCCAGCGTTTCGCTTGCCTGAGTGCTTCCGGTTCGCGCTCAACCACCAAGGTCAAATCGAACAAGTCGCGCGCAGTCGCCCGATCGCCACGGTGATACATTTTCTTGGCGATGATCTCGGCAGGTTTCTCCACCCGGACACGGTTGCCACCGATTTCCCAGGGTTCCCACGCATCATCGATGCAGATTCGGTGATGCCACGAAATCCACCTCTCCTTCCTCGAACTGCAGTTTGACGAATGCGTCCGGCGCCTCGACGTAGTCCTCCGTCAGGCTGGCCGCAACGTCACTCAGCCTGGGCGTCACGAAACCAAGGTATTGCGGGTCGGGGACAAAAACATCAATGTCCTTGCTCAGGCGATGTCGGTAACGAAACATCAATACCGTGCCGCCACCCAATGTCCAGAATGGATTCTCCACCCCACCGTGCATGCGGACTTCGTCGATGAGCATTACCGCTCGCGGCAACAATGTTTGCCATGCTCCTGGCGGCAAATTTTTTCCGGGGTTGTTTGTCACTGCCACAACTCCTTCCGATGCATGGCCAATGCATTGGCCAGTTTGCCTACGTTGCGCCATACCTGCCGCGACGGCACATGTGCGGTACGAGCAGCCTCCTCCACGGCCATTACGACTACCGGTATCGGCGTCTCGTCGAGAATATGCGCCACATGCGGAACAAATGGATCAGGCACTACCCCACTGACCAGAATGTTCCCCAGTGTCTTTGGAGGCAGCTCACGGACGTAACTGACACCGGCGCTTTTTGCGGCCATCCACAGGGCCCGTTTTTGGGACCTGACGTGTGAAGCGGGTATAGGCATGTCCAGCCCCAGCACCGACAGCACCTGGGAAGTACGGTTCACGCCCAAATCGCTGAGCGTACCCTTTTCCAGGCCAACGAGGGTCTGGCGCGACAAACCACTCAGGCGAGCAAGTCGTGCCTGCGACAATCCAAGTTGCATGCGCCGGACCTTGACGGCACGACCGATCTCGTTGAGAGTCATGACAAAGTAGTCAAAAATATTTGACTTTATTGTACACAAATCCCCATCACATGGAAGTACCGAAACAAAGCACTGCACAGCCGTGGTCTGACAACACCCAATGTGCTGCAGAATGCTTCCTGCCTGTGACTCGGTTAGGATCGCTTGCTCGCCACGGGCAACAAGAGCTTCGGCACGTGGCAGGATTATGCAACCAGACAATCGACTGACATGCGCATCGCCTTCCTCTGCAAACGCCGCTACATGAGCAAGGACGTGATCCTTGACCGCTACGCGCGGTTGTATGAAATTCCTTTTCAACTGGCGCGGCTGGGGCACGAGGTACGCGGCTTTTGCCTGAGTTACCGGAATGCCGCGAAGGGCGAATGGCAGCATGACGCCGCGCCCGGCAGCCTGCATTGGGAAGCGCATTCGCCCGGCCGCCTGTACCTGCCCGGGCTGGCTTGCTACCCGCACAGGTTGTTGCGTCGCCTGCGGGCGTTTGCGCCGGACGTGCTGATCGGCGCTTCGGACATTCCCCATGCCGCATTGGCCGCATGGTTGTCGAAACGTCTGCGCATACCGTATGCGGTCGATCTGTACGACAACTTCGAGGGTTTCGGGCAGGCGCGCATTCCCGGCATGGTGCACATGCTGCGGCGTGCCGTGCGCAATGCCGGACTGGTGACGACCACCAGCGAACCACTGCGCAAACGGGTGGTCAACGATTACGGTGCACGAGGCAAGGTTGTATCCATGCCAAGCACCGTCGACAAGGACGTGTTCCATCCGCGCGATCGTCTTGCCTGCCGGCGTTCACTGGGATTGCCGGAATCGGGTTTCCTTATCGGCACGGCCGGAGGCTTGTACGCCGACAAGGGCGTGGGCGTGCTGTACGAGGCGTGGAGCACGCTGGCCGCGCGCCTCCCCGACGCCCACCTGGTTGTCGCCGGACCTACAGATTCCCATTGCTCCCCTCCCGCCGGGGAGCGCGTGCACTCTCTCGGGCTGCTCCCGCACGAGCAGATCGCGGAACTGTTCGCAGCCCTGGACCTGGGGATCATTTACCTGCGCGATACGGCTTTCGGCCGTTACTGCTTCCCGCAAAAGGCCTACGAGATGCTGGCCTGCGGCCTGCCCGTGGTTGCCGCGGACATCGGCGTGATGTCGGGCCTGCTGTCGACGGTTTCGCGGGCGTTGTACCGCGCGGACGATCCATCGGACCTTGTGCGCGCCATCCTGGCCATGCGGGAGTCGCCCGGGAAGCCGGACGTGGACATCGAAGACTGGCGGCAGTTGATCGGCCGGGTCGAGCCGGAGCTGCGAAGCCTGGCTGCGCCCGAACCGGTTTGAAACCCGACGCCCGGATCACGGAGGAGCTGTTCAAGGCCTTCTTGTAGGAGCGCACCTGGGCGCTACTGGCTTGAGACCCCTTGGAGGGCCTATGCCATCGCGCCCTGGTGCGCTCCTACAAAAAACCTCAAACCATGGATCAAGCATGAGGGCGGCTGCCGGGGTAGAAATCCGTTCGCCCTGAGGTATCGAAGGGCGTTGGCCTCGCATTTCGCGTGCCGTTCATGGTTCGATACCTCACCACGAACGGGAATAGTTTCTGGCCGAGAGGCAACTGTGTGGAAGGTGATTTTTAGAGGTGCCCTACCGCGAAGAATCAGCTTGGGCTGTTTCTTCATGGTTTGCCCCCTCCCGTACTTTCACCCACGCCCTCTCCAACCGGCGCAGTGCGACACTGCTCCAGCCAATCGCCATAGGCCGCGGCGATGTGGCGCCAACCCACCTTGTCTGCCGCCACCTCGCGAAGTTGCCTTGCACGTGCGGCCGCCGCTGCCGGATTCCGCAACGCCACAACGACCGCGGTGGCCAGGGCCCGGGTGTCCTCGGGACGCACGATCACGTCCTCCGCGGAATCGCCCAGCAGGTCACGAACCCCGGCGACATCGCCCACCACCACGGGGCAGCCGCAGCCGACGGCCTCCATGAGCGCCACCGGCAATCCTTCCTGGTTGCCGGACGGGTCACGGACGAACGGCGCCACGAACAGGGACGCGCGGCGGTACAGGGCCGGCAGTTCGTGCTGCGGCGTGGCTCCGGCAAACGTGACGCTGTCCGCTATCCGCAATCTTGCCGCCTGGGCTTCCAGACCTTCCCGCTCCGGGCCAAAGCCCGCGATGGTGAGCCTCGTGCCGGGACATTCGGCCACGATGGCGGGCATGGCGTCCAGCAAATGGCGCAAGCCTTTTTTCGGCACGAGACGCCCGACGAACAACAGCTCCCTCGGGTTGCGCGCGCACGCGGCTTCGGGCACGAAGCGCTCGACAAGATCCACGCCCATCGGCAACACCTGAACCCGGGGCGGATCGAGCCGCAGGCGCGCCACTTCCTCGCACATGGCGCTGCTGACGACCGTCATTCCGGCACTGGACCGCGCAACCTTGCGCTTGAGACCCGTCAACACGCGGCCGCGCAAGCCGAACAAGTCGCCGCCGTGCGACGTCACCCCGAAAGGAACGGAAAAGCGGCGCGACAAGCGTCGGGCGATCAGCCCCTGTGGCAGCAACCAGTGCGCGTGGATCACGGCAACCTTGCGCCGACTCATGACCCGCCGCGCCGCCAGATACTGACCCAGCACGAAGCCGGGTACCAACAGCCATTTCCAGCGCGAACGCTGCAGGTTGGTGACGATGCCGCCGTTGTTGACCAGGGTCTGCAGACGGCGCGGCGCGTAACGGTAACGAATGACTTCGACGCCATCCAATACGCCATCGGGTTCCGCATCCGGCGCATCCGGCACCACCGCGACCACGCGGAACCGGTCGGTCAAGCGGCGCGACAACGCATGCACGAAGCCGGGTTCGGGGTCATCCCGCCAACGCGGATAGGTCGAGGCCAGAACCAGCAACAAGGGTTTGGCATCTGCATTCATGCCGATTCAGATCCAGGGGGAACCGTAGTCGTCCCAACCAATGATGGACATTCCGGCAGGGCTACCGCCCCCACGCCCGAGGCGGCATATCCCACGCTGCCGACCAGAAGATGCACGAGTTGCAGGCAAAGTAAAGAGGAAGGCACACAATTTCCAGGCATCATGCGCGGCGCACGCCTCACCCGTCCGCATCGTTGCTCAACCAGCCACGACCTTCAATTTCCGCCCGCATCTTTTCACCGGTGTGCACGAGCATGGAAACGCTGCGATGCCCGGCTTGCAAGGCGCTGGAAAGTACCACGGGGTCTTCGATGTACTCGTGGATCATCTGGTTGCGAAGCCGGCGCACGCTCATCCATTCATCCGCGGATGCTACCCAGCCCAAGCGCTCCGCACGGTCCAGATTGTCGATGACCGCTCCCGATGCCTCGCCAAGGGCATCGAGAAGCACCGGGAGCAATTTGTCGCCCAGCGTATCCTGCAAACGACCAAACCGGGCGACGAAGGCTTCCACGCGTTCGGCCAGTTCGATGTCCTCATCCAGCGCCCGTGCACGGGCCGGAGTGAACGGCTCGTCGAAAATGCGTTGGTCCGTCCTCTGCAGATGCCGGGATTCACGTTCGACCACGCGTGCCAGAAAGCGCAATCGAGCACGCACCTCTTCGGTTACGGAGGTCACAACTCGACTCCGTGACGCAAGGCCGACTCGTGGATGGGCAACCGTTTGAGGTTGGGAGCCGCCAGCACCACGTCCACTTTGCGGCCACCCAGTACGCGGCTGGCCCGTGCGGACATCCGCGCTGCCAGAGGTGCCGGATCCGGCACCGGCGTGGGCAACTCCAGCAACAGGTCGACATCCCCCCCGACGGCCGCATCGTCGAGCCGCGATCCGAACAGGCGCAAGCGCGCCTGCGGGCCGGCCTCTTCCCGTGCCAGCTGCTTGAGCTTTCGGATGTGCTCGGCCGCAAGTCGCATTCAGATTCCCGGTTTCTCACTGCACGATGCAGTGTAATTCAAGCAAACCCCCGTACAAGCCCGGGACTGACTAGGCCAATCAACCACCCTGCCGAGGGACCAGTACCGAGAACGATATCTCGCACATCACCACGCCCACCGGTGCCCGTGCCACGCTGCGCATCAAGAGCAGCAGGTTACGGGTGACAAGGAGAATGCGGGTCATGAGGAAACATCCGGTTGCAAC
>CAZMMO010000165.1:0-2903 GCA_964567365.1 uncultured Rhodanobacteraceae bacterium
CGCTTTCCGCACGTTGGCGCGCCCCCGGGCGCGACGGGCTTGAGGCTCATGGAATGCTGATGCCGTCGCGCCCGGGTGCGCTCCTACGCGGTGATCGGGGATCACGGGTAGTGGCCCGGTCGTGCCGAACCGGCTCAATAGGCGGTCGTACCGGTCGCCGCCGGCGTCGTCGCTGGAGCCGGTGCCGCCGGCTGGCCGGCATAAAGCTGCAGGCGGTCGCGGAAGGTCGTCAGTGCTGCGGGAACATGCGTCACTCCGCCCTCGAAGATGCGCCGCGGGGTGATGTCGGGCCCGTAGGTGCTGGCATTGGCGTCGTAGTCGATGGTGATGGCCGTGCCATCGAGCGCCACGCCGGCAAACAGGCCGCGCGCGCGCGAGTAGGAGTAGATCTCCGCATGCAGCTTCGCGTCGGTGGCCGCGTGCGCGTTGCGGCCCACGGGGCCCGCGGCCACGGCGGCGTTGGCGCCCAGGGTGAACTTGCCGTGGACGATGCCGTCCACGCCGCGCCGGGTGCGGAACACCAGCACCACGTCGGTGGAAGACACCCCGATCTGGAAGCCCACGCTGCCGCCGGTCATGTCGATGAAACTGGGATAGGACCAGCTGCCGTCCTCGTTGCGCACGGAGATCAGGCCCACGCCATGGCGGCCGCCGAACACGAAACCGGCCTTGACCACACTGGGCACCACGGCGATGGCCTTGGCGTTGCGCAGCAGGTCCTGCGGGATGGCCTTGTCCGGCGTCTTCTCGATCTGGTCGAGCACTTTCACCGCCTGTTGCACCGTGTTCAGGTTTTCGGTGCGATCGCTGTTGTCGGCATGGACCACGGCCAAGGGCAGGCAAACCAAGGCACTGGCCAGCAAGGTCTTGAAAACCGCGTTGCGCATGATGCCATTCTCCGGAAACAGGGAAGGAAGACTGCCGCAAACCCCGCGGCACGCCACCTTGTGGCAGACTGCGCGCGGTTTGTCGAGTTTTTCATGATGCCAGACACACGCCATTACATGGGCCTGGGCGACCATGTCCCCGCCAGCCTACCGCGTACAGGTGTACTGCTGGTTAACCTGGGCACGCCCGACGCCCCCACGGCGGCGGCGCTGCGCCCGTACCTGGCCGAGTTCCTGTCCGATCCGCGCGTGATCGAGCAGCCGCGCTGGCTCTGGTGGCCGGTGCTGCACGGGCTGATCCTGCGCACCCGCCCGCGCCGCTCGGCGCGCGCCTACCGCCGCATCTGGACGCCCGAAGGCTCGCCATTGCGGGTGCTCAGCGAGCGGCTGGCCGCCGCGGTCCGGGCCGAACTGGCGCAACGCGGGCATGCGCTCGAAGTGGCGCTGGCCATGCGCTACGGGCATCCGCACATCACCGACACCATCGCCACCCTGCAGGCCCGGGGCGTGGGCCGCCTGCTGGTGCTGCCGTTGTACCCGCAATACTCGGGCCCCAGCAGCGGCAGCGTGGCCGACGCCGTGGCCATGGCATTGCAGTCGCTGCGCTGGCCCCCCGAGCTGCACCTGGCCGGCGACTACCACGACCACCCCGGCTACCTGGACGCGCTGGCCGACAGCGTGCGCGCCTACTGGTCCGGACACGGCCGCGGCGAGCGCCTGCTGATGAGTTTCCACGGCATCCCGCAGCGCTACGTGCGCGCCGGCGACCCGTATGAGCGGCAATGCCGCGCCACCGCCGCCGGCCTGCGCCAGCGCCTGGGCCTGGACGCGGACACGGCCCTGGTGACCTTCCAGTCGCGCGTGGGCCGCGAACCCTGGCTGCAGCCCTATACCGACGCCACGGTGCGCCGGCTCGGCGCCGAGGGCATCGGGCGCATCGACGTCATCAGCCCCGGCTTTGCCGTCGACTGCCTGGAAACGCTGGAAGAAATCGCCATGCAGAACCGCGATTTCTTCCGCGACGCCGGCGGCGGGGAATTGCACTACATCCCCGCGCTCAACGACCGCCCCGCCCACGTGCGCGCGCTGTGCGACCTCATCACGGGCCTGCTCCCGCCCATCAGCATGAAACCCCGCATGTTGTAGGAGCGCACCTGGGCGCGACCGGCATTAAATTTGTCGAACGCTAACGCCGGTCGCGCCCGGGTGCGCTCCTACACACACAATGGGTCTGCGATCCAGAGGCCGGCGCGCCTCAGGCCGATATGGCCAGCCGCTCGGAGTGGTACACGCGCAGGGTGACCGCGCCCAGGACCAGCGTGGCGGCCACGCTGCCGGCCAGGCACAGCACCACCTGCAGCACGCTCGGCATCGCGCCGCGCATCAGTTGCGTGATGCCCAGCTGCTGGCCCATCACCGGCACCAGGTACATCCACGGCTGCGGTTTCATCGGCATGAAGCTCATCAGCATCGACGGGATGATCAGCACGATCATCATGATCTGCAGGTACGACTGCGCCTCGCGATAGCTTTTGGCGAACGCCGCCAGCAGGGTTTGCGCCACCGAAACCAGGGTGACCAGCGGTATCAGCAGCAGCAGACTGACGGCGGCGAAACGGACGCCCAGGTCCAGCGTGATGTCCAGCGAATCGGCAGGGATGAAACGCACCACCACCACGATCGCGACCAGGCAGATCACCAGACTGGCAAAGGCGAACGCGGACACCGTGCACAGCTTGCCGACCAGGATCCGCCAGCGCGCCACCGGGTTGGCGAACAGCGGTTCGAGCGACTTGCGCTCGCGCTCGCCGGCGGTGAGGTCGTTGGCCAGGTACATGCCGCCGGTGAACAGGGCGACGATGAAAAAGTACGGCACGAAAGCCAGGAACCGGCCGGCCCGCGACTGCGGCGTGGACAGGTCGCGCTGCGCCACCACCAGCGGGCTGACCACGGTCGGCGAGATGCCGCGCGCCACCAGGCGCAACAGACCCTGCTTGCGCGACCAGGTGGACAGCA